>JAEWKH010000036.1 GCA_023386155.1 Pseudomonadota bacterium | reverse complement strand
AGTCCGAGCCCTTGACGGTGTCGTACATGTGCCAGCGCCAGTCGTCCGGCCCCATGTTGCCGAGCGAGGCGGAGATGCCGCCCTGCGCCGCCACCGTGTGCGAGCGGGTCGGGAACACCTTGGTGATGCAGGCGGTGCGAAGGCCGGCCTGCGAGCAGCCCACGGTGGCGCGAAGGCCCGCGCCGCCCGCGCCGACGATCACCACGTCGAAGGTGTGGTCGATGATGGTGTAGGCCTTGCCGTTGATGGCTGCGCCGTTCGTTGCTTGAGCCATGAGTTTTGTCCTTAAACCAGGATGCGGCCGAGGCTGACCTTGAGGATGGCATAGAGGCAGGCCACCCCGACGATCACGGCATAGAAGTTGTTCGCCATGACGGCGGCGATCTTCTGGCCCTTGTGGTGGACGTAGTCCTCGATGACGATCTGCATGCCGAGGCGCATGTGGTTCGTGACCGAGAGCACCGCCAGGATGAGGATGATGGCGACCAGCGGATGCGAGATGATGGCGATCGCGTCCTGATAGGACGGGGAGGCCGCGAGCGCCGCCACGATGATCACGAAGGAAATGATGAGCGGGACATTGGACACCGCCGTGAGGCGGTGGATCCACCAATGCTCGACCCCGTGCCCGGAGGCGCCGAGGCCCTTCACGCGGGAGAGCGGGGTGCGCATGGAAACGCGGGTATCAGCCCTGTTGTCGGCCATGGATCCTGCTCCTTTAGAAGGCGATGAAGGCGACGACCCAGATCGCGAGCGTGAGCGCGACCGAGCCGACGAGGGTGAAGCGGGCCATGTTGATGCGCTGCTCCGGCTCCATGCCATAGCCGAAATCCCACACCAGGTGGCGCACGCCGCCCAGCATGTGGTGCATGAGGATCCAGGTGTAGGCGAACAGGATCAGGTAGCCGAGGGGCGAGCCGAAGAACCATTGCACGGCCTCGAAGGCCGACGGCCCGGAGGCCAGGGCCACGAGCCAGATGGCGAAGAGCGCGATGCCGCCATAGAGGGCGATGCCCGTGAGACGGTGGGCGACGGACATCGCCATCGTCCAGCTCCACCGGTAGATCTGAAGATGCGGGGACAGGGGCCGCGGGGCCACTTTCGCCTCAGCCATGGTGTTCACTCCTGATCGGCGACGCCGGCCGCCCGTAATTTGGAATGGTTCGTAATGGAAGCGCGGCAACACCGCAATGCGCCTTCCGCCGGATGCGCGGCAGGAGGCACACTTCGTCAGCCGCGAAGTTTGCTACAGGCTCGCTTACCGCACAATTTTTAATTATTCTTATCTCCCTTCGCGATTGACGAAGGTAACCTATGCAATTCGATCTGACGGATCTGAGCCTCTTCCGGCACGTGGTCGAGGCGGGCAGCATCACCCACGGGGCCGAACGGGCCCATCTGGCGCTGGCGGCCGCGAGCACCCGCATCCGCAACATGGAAAAGTCCCTCGGCGCTCCACTCCTCGTCCGGACGCGGGCGGGCGTGACCCCGACCCCCGCCGGCCGGACCCTGCTCCAGCATGCCCGCACCCTGCTGGCTGGGGCCGAGCGCCTGCGGGAGGATCTCGGCTCCTATACGGGCGGGCTGACCGGCCAGATCCGGATCCTCTCCAACACCAATGCCCTCACGGAGTTCCTGCCGGAGGCCCTCGGGACCTTCCTGGCCGGGCACCCGCAGGTCTCCATCGACCTGGAGGAGCGCCTGAGCGACGAGATCGTCGGTCTGATCGCGGAGGGCGTCGGGGATCTCGGCATCGTGGCCGGCACCGTCGATACGGGCCAGCTGGAGACCTACCCGTTCCGCAGCGACCGCTTCGTCCTCGTGGTTCCGGAGGGCCACCCCCTCGCCGCCCGCGCCCGCGTCGCCTTCGGCGAGGTGCTGGACCACGATTTCGTCGGCCTCGACCGGGCGAGCGCCCTCCAGCGGTTCCTCGCCGGCAAGGCGACCCGCATCGGCAAGCCCCTCCGCCTGCGGGTGCAGCTGCGCAGCTTCGATGCCGTCTGCCGCATGGTGGAGGCCGGCGTGGGCCTCGGCATCGTGCCCGAGACCACCGCCCGCCGCGCCGCCCGCACCACCTCCATCATCCCGGTCGAGCTGGAAGACCCCTGGGCCGCTCGCGACCTCACGCTCTGCATCCGCTCCCTGAAGGACCTGCCGCCTTCGGCCCGGCAACTGGTGGAGCACTTGCGTCAGCATAAAGAAGATCGATAAATGATACTTAACAATAATATAGTAATGAAAATTTAATTTTCATTTATTGATAGTTTGAAATAGAAATTATTTAATATTAATTATAGTATTACTTGAATACATTTACGGCATGTTGCTTGCCCTAAATCACAAACCTATAAACATCCGATCCAAATCATCACTTTATGATGGCGGACAAGATGAGTCAGAATCCTAATGAGAAGCACTTGCGCTCGCGGTTTGTGTGCATGTCGCGAGTAATAGCAACTTGCCTCCCGTTTTTGAGCGGGTGTCAGGCCAAGAGTGAAACACTATCGGATGAGCAACTCGTGCTCATTTTTGGCGAAAAACCTATGTTCGCCGAGGGGTCTGACCTTCAGATCTCAAAAAAGACTGTCGAATGCATTCGTCTGATATCCGGCCTAGATGAAGAAATTTACAAGGATGCCCCCACAGACATGCTGGGACGTATCAAAACAGAATGTCGGATGGATTTGGATACAAAGATTAAGCACACGAAAGTCAGTGACGTGAAACTGACTTTGAATGACATTGGAAACAAAGCCTTTGCAGAACGCCTCACAACATTGAAGCAACGGATCGACACTGAATTGAAGGCAAAAGCCGAGGCTGCAAGAAAGAAAGAACTGTCAGATAAAACCGCAAAGATTCAGTACACTCTCGCCAGTGCTGAGGAGGAAGCGACACAATTTGCTGGCTCACTAGAGACCCAATTCCGTAATCTCGACAGGCTCTGCGGCGACTGGAAGAAGCTGAAAGACCAGATCGTCAAGGCAGATAAGAATTCTAAATATCGCTGGCGGACCACTCCCACTGCATGCGGACAAACCTTTCGTGAGAATCTTCAGCACCAGACGGCGACCACAGCTAAACGCCTAGCGGAAGCCAAAGCTAAACAGCCGAGCGAAGTGTCGGAATTTTCTATCCCGAGGCTTCACTATATTAATAACTTCAACGAGACCATCTCATCGCTCGCCGAAGAGGTGAAAACTATGCAAGCGATGACTGCAAACGCTAACTAAGCAATACTATCAGCGCATCCGCCACTAGCCTGACCGCTCACGCAGTCGCGAACATTCCCTCGGCCTCCGGCCCTCAAAACGCCGTGAGGCGGGAATGATTCTCCGGGCTGGATCGTCTGTAGAGTCGTCCATCTCGAACGAGGACGGTCTTAATTCTATCAAGGAGGAAACGATGCGCGACGTGAATGGCGGTTGGCTGATCGCCGCAATCGGGTTGCTGACCCTCGCTCCGATAAGTGCCGCCCAGGCCCAGAGCGCCCAGGACACCACGTTCTTCGTCACCAGCGTCGGGTCCGGCAAGGGTGCGGATCTCGGCGGCCTCGAAGGCGCGGACCGGCATTGCCAGACCCTGGCCGAAGCCGCCGGCATTCGCGGAAAGATGTGGCGGGCCTATCTGTCGACGCAAAGCGCGGGCGGCGGCATGGCCGTCAATGCCAGGGACCGCATCGGACGCGGGCCTTGGCAGAACGCCAAGGGGGTCGTGATCGCCAAGGACGTGGCGGACCTGCACGGCGCCAACAACAATCTCACCAAGCAGACGGCCCTGACCGAGAAGGGCGAGACGGTGAAGGGCCGCGGCGACCAGCCGAACGAGCACGACATGCTCACCGGCTCGCAACCCGACGGCACGGCCTTTGCCGGCAATGAGGACATGACCTGCGGCAACTGGACGAAGAGCGGCACCGAGGGGGTCGCCATGCTGGGACACCACGACCGCATGGGCCTTGACGAGTCGCCGCCGGCCAAATCCTGGAATTCATCCCACACAAGTCGCGGCGGTTGCAGCCAGGAGGCCCTGCGCGGCACAGGCGGCGCGGGCCTGTTCTACTGCTTCGCGGCGAACTGATCAGGCGGCGAAATCCACCGCCGGCATCGTGAGCCCGCGCCGCAGGCAGGCGGCCTCGAGCGTGTTGCGTAAGAGGCACGCGATGGTCATCGGGCCGACGCCGCCGGGCACCGGCGTGATCGCGGAAGCGACTTCGGCCGCTTCCGCGTAGGCCACGTCGCCGACCACCCTGGTCTTGCCCTCGCCGGCACCTAAGTTCGGCACCCGGTTGATGCCCACGTCGATCACGATGGCGCCGGGCTTCACCCAGTCGCCCCGCACCATCTCGGGCCGCCCCACGGCGGCGACGAGGAGATCCGCGCCGCGGCAGACAGCGGCGAGGTCGCGCGTCTTCGAATGGGCCACGGTCACCGTGCAGCTCTGGGCGATGAGCAGTTGCGCCATGGGCTTGCCGACGATGTTGGACCGGCCCACCACGACGGCGTTGAGGCCGGACAGGTCGCGCCGCACCGACTGCGCGAGCAGCAGGCAGCCGAGCGGCGTGCAGGACACGAGGCCCGGCACGCCGGTCATCAGCCGCCCGGCATTGATGGGATGGAAGCCGTCCACGTCCTTGGCCGGATCGATGGCCTCGATCACCTTCTGGGCATCGATCTGCTTCGGCAGCGGCAGCTGCACCAGGATGCCGTCCACCGCCGGATCGGCATTGAGCCGGGCGACGAGGTCGAGAAGCTCCGCCTCGCCGGTGGAGGCCGGGAGCTTGTGCTCGAAGGAGCGCATGCCGACCTCGACGGTCTGGCGCGCCTTGTTCTTCACGTAGATCTGGCTCGCCGGGTCCTCGCCGACGATGACCACGGCAAGGCCCGGCGTGACGCCCTGTTGGCCCAGGGCCGTCACGGCCCCGGCGATGCGGGCCCGCAATCCCTCGGCATAGGCTTTTCCGTCGATGATCGTGGCGCTCATGGGGTGTCCCGTCCTGTCAGAGCGGCGAGAGCGGCGGCGATCCTGCCCCCTTCGCCGGAGATGAGAAAGGTTTTCAGCCGGGCCGTGGCGCCCGCCTCCAGGCTCACGGCCGAGGCCGGAACCTTGAGCGCCTTCGCCAGCAGGCGCCGGACCGCCTCGTTGGCCGCCCCGCCCTCCGGCACGGCCCTGACCCGGACCTTCAGGACAGCCCTGCCGTCCGAGAGGGTCTCGACCCCGTCGATGGCATCCCGCCCGCCCCGGGGCGTCACGCGGGCCCGGATTTCGAGCCCATCGGGGCGGATGCTCCAGGCCACGCCCGCCCCCCTTTAGAAGGCGATCGGTACCAGGTAGTCGACGATTAGGTTCTGAATGAAAATGATTAACAGAATCAGGATGATGGGCGAAATGTCGACCCCGCCGAGATTGGGCAGGATGTTCCGGATCGGCCTCAAGACCGGCTCGGTCACTGCGTCCAGGAAGTTCCAGATCGAGCGGACGAAATCGTTGCGGGTGTTGACCACGTTGAAGGCCACGAGCCAGCTCAGGATCGCCGAGGCGACGATGAGATAGGTATAGAGCTGCAGGGCCAGCAGAATGACGTTGAGGAGCGCGCGCATGGAAAACCTGTCAGGGATCGGCTTTGCTCATGTAGCGATTGAAGCGGGGCTGAACAACCCATAACCGCTTCGCAGGCCGACGGAACGCCCTCTGCCGGGACGCCCCGGCCCCGTCGCCGGGCCGATTGACAGACCAAAGCCCGCAGGCCTAAAACGGGCGCCACTTGGCTCGATTGAATCGACCGGGGCTGTAGCTCAGATGGGAGAGCGCTGCAATCGCACTGCAGAGGTCAGGGGTTCGATTCCCCTCAGCTCCACCAAGTGCTAAGATGCTGAAAAGCTTGCGCTTTCAGCTATTCGTACAAGGCACTCCTAACAGCCAGACAAGCCAATCCGTCACAGCGTTGTCACAGCTAGACGGAAAAATATTATGGCGACCATCCGCAAGCGCGGCTCTTCCTGGCAAGCTCAAGTCCGGCGAGAAGGCTACCCTCCCCTATCGAAGACGTTTCCCTCCAAAGCGGACGCCGCAGCGTGGGCAAGGGATCAAGAACGGGCTATCGACCGTGCCGAACTTCCGACTACTGTGCGTGCCTTGAAGGGCATGACGGTGGGCGACCTTCTGCGCCGATACAGCGAAACAATAACGCCAACCAAGCGCGGCGCGGAACCAGAGCAATATAGGATCAAGACCATCCTATCTCATGCCGTTGCTCAGGTACCTCTCAATAAGCTGTCTCCTGCGGCGGTTGCTCAATACCGCGATGACCGGCTTAAGCTCGTCAAACCAGGAACCGTGAGGCGTGAGCTTGCTATCGCTCAACACTGCTTCGAGGTTGCTAAGAAGGAATGGGGTCTGCCGATCCTCACCAATCCCGTTCAGCAGATCACAATGCCTGAGGCTCAGAGGTCACGTGAGCGGCGTTTGGAAGAAGGAGAGAGTAACGCTCTAGCGTCAGCCGCCTCAGCCTCGACTTGGTATCTACGACCCTTGATTGCTCTCGCTATTGAAACAGGGATGAGGCGCGGTGAACTCCTGTCCATCAAGTGGAAGGACTTGGATGTGACTGCTCCGACCATCCGCATCCTTAAGACCAAGAACGGCCATCCTCGCACAATCCCGCTCACTCCTAAGGCAGTTGAGATACTAGCCTCGTTGGACCGGACTAATGAGCGGATATTCCCTGTGACACCCAATGCTGTGCGCCTTGCATGGGAACGGTTGCGGAAGAGAGCTGGTATTGAGGATTTACGGCTCCATGACCTTAGGCATGAGGCCGTCTCTCGCTTCTTTGAGTATGGTCTGACCGTGCCTGAGGTTGCTCTTATCAGTGGGCATCGTGATCCACGGATGTTGAGCCGATACACACATCTGAGGCCAGAGAAGATTGCTGAGAAACTAGCCCAAGCAGAAAAACTGTAGAACAAATAGAGTGGCGAGCTGATGACTCAACATGTCAGCTCACTTCTCTAATCCGAGCAACCCGCGCTATAATTCCGTAGATTCAATTCATACATCCTTCACTAATTTCCACATCAACCCACCTTCCAACGAGTCATTGAGCTTATCCCTGAAATAATGCCATGGCATAAATACTTCGTGGCTCCCGTAGGCATATGGCAATACATCATAAGGACTTAGATTGAATGTAATTCCATTCCTATTAAAGTTGAATTGTTCAAGAACCTTCCACCTATCTTTATCACCGGTCCACTCAACTATGTTGATATCCATAGACTCGCCGATTGCTCTGAATTGCCGCTCTATATCAATCTGAATAAAATCAATTATGTATTTAGCGACATCTTCATTGTAGCTAACCAGATGACCTATTTCGATTTTTCCTTGGTTTTGTCCTGCAAAGTTGAGGGTATATATCCCATGGCTCGGATGAGCGCCTCCAGAGTCTTGGAACATGAAAAATCTCAATGAGATTAGATCCCCCTCTCTGAAAACCTCCTCAAGCTGGAGACTCCAACTCATTGCCTTATCAGGATCAAAGCTAGTGTAGTAATTGAAATCCGCTCTAGCGGAGTAATAGTTTCTATACACTTCTGCCACTATCTCGGCGTTCACATACTTTATATAATCAACGTCTCCATTGTACGTGAAGAATGAACAGCTATACTCGTGATTACCTTGCACCTCGTTGATCGACCTTGGATAAGTTTCAGTAGCAGCACTAAGAGCGGCTAAGGCCAAATCAAGCTGAGGTGTGGTTGGCCGATCTAGCTGCTTGAACTTTTTAAGGACAGCTCTAAGTAAACGATTCGACCAATCATCCTCGAACAAGTCAATCCACTGATACTTTGATAGTTCCCGCGGAAGTGCGACACTTTCTGTACGAATGTTGATTATGTAGTTACTACCAATCGGTAGATCGCTCACACGCTCAAGGACTTTATTTAACTCTCTTTGCACTACTCCAGGCTTCTTTACTGTCTCATCTGAGCTTATCAGGACAACCAGTTCTGCATTATGAATAGCCTCTGATATCTCCCTATCCCAATTGTCACCAGCAACTAGGCTTTCCTTATCAAACCAAACGTCCAGACCGAGCGGAGCTAAGTAGTTATAGACTTTTCGAGCATCATTCAGCTTCTCAGAAGGATAACTAATCATAACTTTTAGTGTCATCGGCGCTTTTCCGCTTCGATCCAAATCGTATCATTCACTACCAGCATAGGTGTCAGGACTCTAGAGGCACTCTTGAACCGCAGCTCAGGTATGAGCAACTTTGCTAAGAACGAGCGAAGACAGGCAAAGGGCGGACTCATGTTCCGAGTAGGCTTACGGCATTTCTCCTACCATTAAGCAAAGCGCCTCGCGCACAGACCGCTTGCAACACCACTGTGAGACTCAGAGAAAAGTCAGCGAGTGAATTACCCCCATTAAGAGCAGTGTCGCGCTACTCCCGACTAACAGGCGGAACGTTAGCTCTATCGTCAGCTCAAGAATTGTGTCGTCCATAAAGCAAAGTGCCTCTCACACTTACAGCTTGGATGACTGCTCTGAGGCTCAAGAGGAGGCTTAGAAAGGTGATTTCCGCCACCATTAAGCAAGGCGTCGCGCTCCTCCTAGTTGCCTTGAGGTGGGATAGCGCACTTATGAGCTTGAGTTAAAACTACGTCCATTAAGCAAACCGATTTCAGCTCCCGATTAACAGATGGAACGTCAGCCCTAAGCTCACCTCAAACAATCGTGTCTCCCATTAAGAAAGTAGGAGTCTGGAGAGACCCTACTGCTTTCCAACACAGCTACAGATTTCTCACCGAAAGAGGATCGTCAGACAGATCAACGTGCTTGCATCTGAATATATTACCTATGACCGTAACTGGTCAGAACACATCACCCTTACCATCAGCCCGTCAGGTTCGCCCTTGGCGGGTTTCTTTTTGTGAAGAGCATAGATCAGTGCATTACACATCAGAGGTTCTAGACCGCGCTACCGGAGATTTGAAGGAAGTCAGCTTAGGAGACTGGATCACCGTCACTGAACTCGGTGAGCGATATAGCGTCGGGAGAAGGAAAGTGCGCTCTATCCTTCACCACATGGGGCTGCTTCAAAGTGAAGGACAGCACGGGCGCTATCGCCTCAGTCCAAAGGCTGTTGAACAGGGGCTTGGCATACGCCACGACAATCCTAGAAGGTCCAAGTACCCGTTTGACGTGATTAGCCCTGAGGGTCAGAGGCTCATTGAGTCTATCTGGGATGAGACGGTAGCTGACCTTGAACGTGAGCGATTGGATGACCCGCTAGTTCGCTCGGCTAATGCGGCATTACAGGAGTTTCAAGCCCTGTCTCACACAACAATGACCACGCAGGAAGAGGTATGTTGGCTGATAATTCGCTTTCCTGACCTGACGTACCAGCAGATTGCTAACTTGCTAGGTGTCCAGCGACCTCTCGTCAGTCGTTACGCAAACCTTCAAAAGAGGCAGATTAACTACCGTGAGAGGCAGAAGGCGTCGGACTGAGAGCAGGATTTACCCCTTCACAAGGCTTATCGGCTAATCAACCCTTGAGCCATTTGCCTCAACCCTAATTCAACAACAAACGAGATTTAAATGACCATTCAAGAAAGTAGGCAAGCTATTGTCTTCACTGACGGCGCGTGCCTTGGAAACCCTGGCCCTGGCGGCTATGCAGCCATCATCACTATCGCAGGACAAGAGCAGATTATCGTAGGCCGAGAGACGGCGACGACGAACAACAAGATGGAGATGACTGCTGCGATCAAGGCGCTAGAGGCCGTCCCTTCTTCGCTTCCCATCATCATTCACAGTGACAGTCAGTATGTCATCAAAGGCGCAACCCAGTGGCGTAAGAACTGGAAGGCAAAGGGTTGGCGCAAAGCTGATGGCAAGCCTGTGATGAACCCAGAACTGTGGATGCAACTTGATGAGCTAATCAGCAGTCGCACCGTCACTTGGGAATGGGTCAAAGGTCATGCTGGGCATGAGCAGAACGAGCGGGTTGATCAACTCGCTAACACTGAAGCGCAGATGGCAGCAATGGCTGTTGGATTTGCTGGAAGATCAACATAACGCCTGCTCTGCTGTTTAACTATGACCCCTCTCAGAAGCTAATCACGGCGACTGAGAGGGTTTGCTGATCTGTGGGTTTGTCAGGGTATTTTTGAGCCTATGCCGCAAACAGGGTATCGCGGGGAGTTCAGTCATTTTATTCGGTACGGAAGTGTAGACTTCCATAACTCGGCTGGATCAGGAAGAGCCAGATTTAAATCGCGGAACTCTGATTGGACATTGTCGGGACAAGTTGGACCGAACCCGATTGATCGGATGGCACTCTTCCCGCTACGGGTTGTGAGCGGCAGTTCAACGTAACGAGTAGGTCCAAAAGGTCCAACACGTAGCTTGATTGGAAGTGGAGCAACGCTGGTCCCGTCTGCACGATGACCACCTTCGTCTTTGAGGCCGTGTGTACCGCTCACGTCAGCCACAAGCAAGCGTGAGACCCTTATCTCGCGCTCCAATGCAAAAGCTTTATCTTTGAACGCAAACAGATCGGCAACGAAAAAGCGTGCAAGTTCCTTGAGACCGTCAATATCATTTGGGTCTTCTTCATACTGGCGCTGAAGCATTGACAGCCCGATGTTCACAAACTGCCTCAAATCCGCAGCACGGTAGTTTATTTTTCGTAGGGCAACCCCCGCCTCATTCTGGAGGTAATTCGCGTCAATTCCCACAACGCACCCACGTGCTTTGTCTGCATAGCGATCCCATTGCCCAAGATCGTCTTTGCGCTTTGTAAGGCAACCCACTGTCATTACAGTGTTCGCTTCTGAGCCTACTAAGGCTGTAGTAGCCACGAAGCGTGGCAAGTCATCTATCCATACATTACGCTCTTTAGAGAACTTTATAAATTTATCCCTTGCATACAAATATTCTGACGAATCATTTGTCTTGGAATATTCTGATAGCCAAAATATCTGGTTGCGCAATATAGCTAAAGCACCCTCACTGGACGTATAGTGGTAAAGGACCTCACCATCTTTTGCTCTAAAATGATGGGGTACACTATTTTTCATCTTTATACCCTTTTACATTAAGTGTACTAACCTGATGCCTTCAATCAGCTAATGATAAACCGTAGAGTTGTGACTTATCCAGGAATACCGCAAGTTGCCGTTGCATCCCGATAGCATTGAAAAGCCCTTACAAAAAGCGTTGGCAATCACAGCGTATATTTAGGTCCGATATATCGTAAGATCTCATGTAAGGCCGATTAAAAATTTGCTGCGAAAAATCTCTGAGCCTGCTGCTCAACCCGCGTTCAGCCTGTTTTCCCCCGTAGAGGTGGCCTCGGCTTGTCACACTGGTTGTCACACTTACTGTGACAAACGACGGCTGAGCCACTGACGGCGACGCCACACAGCACACTTGAATGGATCAGAAAAACTGGTACGCTATGTATCGTAACGGATTGAATTGTTTGCTGTTTCTGACTGCGGTTGCTCGGTCACGTAAGACTGCGGGGCTGTAGCTCAGATGGGAGAGCGCTGCAATCGCACTGCAGAGGTCAGGGGTTCGAATCCCCTCAGCTCCACCAAGTCCTTTCCGAAAATGCGGCTCGCCTGACCTCGTTTCCCTGCGGCATTCGTCTGAGCGCGCGTGAACCCGTCACCCTGTCGCTCGGCCAGCGAGAGCATTTTTCGGCGAAGTGGGTCCGGTTCGCCGTCAAAAAGCGCGGCACAGAAAGGAAGTGAGCTGGTTTCACGGGCGTGGAATCGTCGCTCTTCGTTGGGTTGCCGCATTGGTTGAAGGCGGCCAAGGCGACGACGGGCGGTTTTGAGTGGCTCCCAGAGAGGGCCTCGAACCCCCACGCCTTGCGGCGGCGCGTCAACAGCACGCTGCGTCTTCCAATTTCGCCATCTGGGAACTTGCTACAACACGCCGGCCAGTCTGAACCGTCGATGCATTCCTGCGAGGCAACGGCCTCCGGAACGACCTAAAATTAGCAATCGCGGCTTGCCCTTAGCAATACACTTGCCCTTGCGCATATGTATTACCTTCCCCGAGACGCTCCATTCTCCAAGGACGAATACCGGTATACAATACAGATCTATTTCGATGCGGCTGTATAAGCTCGATGACGCACGATATTGGTTGGCTCCATGGAATAAATGCCAGCTAACCTTATTGGGTCAACCCTTTTGGAGCATGATTGACCTTGTGGCATTTTTGGGTAGCTCGCGTCAGCGAGCCGGGCATGGCCGCCGGAACGGGTCACGCCGCGCGGCTCTCCAGGTAGAGCCGCGCGGCTTCGACTGCAGCATTGCATTGGGCCGACGTGCCGCCGAGCACCTTTTCGGGAGCGATATTGCCGGTCCAGACCTCCAGCGTGGTGGCAACGACCCAGAGCGGGTCGTTCATGGCCCGGTCGGCCAGCTTCGGCAGGGAGGACTCGGCGCAGGCGCGCATATCGGCAATCACCGCCTGCGGCGCACGGATCTTCGCCAGGCGCTCGCTCATCTCAGCCTGGAGCGGATCGACGATCAGCGCGCGGACAAGGATCGACAGGAGCTCGTTGAACATTCTCACCTCCGTGCCGGCAATCGGATCGGGAATGATCCGACATCACGCAAGGGCCGGCACGGCTCGCGTCAGAGGGGCCCGGATCGGGATCGCCTGAAACGTAAGAATTGCGAACGGGGGTTCAAGGCCGTGCCCTGCCCCGCTTCTGCGGCAGCCGCCGCATGAAGGCCGGAAACGCGATGCCCGCGCAAGAATGCCCGAGAGGCTCCTCGCCTCTCGGGCATCGTGGACGGAGATCGTCGAACGTTAACGGCAGCGGCGGACGCGGCGCGTCACGATATCGCCGTCGGGCTCCTCCTCGCGGATCACCACGGTGCGGCACCGCTCGATGCTGCCGGTCGATAGGTCGTCGCGGTCATAGACGCGGCGGCGCTCGATGTAGCGGCGATCATAGCGATCGCGATCCGGACCGACGCGGACGCTCGGGCCATCGGGGCCGATTCCGAACTGCACTTGAGCAGACGAAGGCGTTGCAACGACAGTGCTCGAACCAATGAGAACGGCCGCCAGAAGCCAGGCTGATTTCTTCATCGTTCCATCTCCACGAATTGGCATTGGGTGACCAACGCATTACTTCGCTTTACGTTTCACGAAATGGAACGACGGGCCGCATCAGTCCCGAACAGCATGAGTGTACGAGGAGGCAAAGAGGAATAACTTCAAACAACGATATGAGCCGCAAGCGAATACGCAAGTGCCCGCCGTCCTGCGGCCAAGCTCGGCTCCGCCTCGCGGGTTCCTCAAAGCCGGCGCCGTTTCCACGGGCATGGAATCGGCCTTCTTTGGTTCGCCGAAAAATGTTCTAGCGCATCGTGCGGAAAAGTGGACCCGATTTTCGCTGACGCGGCCCTCCGGGTCCGCTCCGAACGATGCGCTCTTCAAAGAGCGGAGCATCGGATTGATCCCAAAAGTGCGAATCCACTTTTGGGTCCGATGCTCTAGCGCGCCGCCTCGATCTCGCTCTGCTCGACGACCCGCTCGATCAGTTCCGCCTGGCTCTTGATGCAGTAGAGCAGCACGCCTCCGGCCGTCGAAGGCAGGAGGCGGAGAACATGGAAGAGGTCGTCCGGAAGGCTGTGGCAGGTCGCTCTCGGCCGCACGGCCTGGCCGACTTTGAACACGTGCTCCATCATGGCACCCTCCAGGAACCGGTGACGACGCCATCATACCAGTCCCGCGCCGTTCGCGTGAGGCTTCGCCGGCAAAAAGCGCCGCTCCTGCGGGGTGTGTCCGGATCAGATCGGACCTCTCGGGATGTCGTGCCAGTAATCCCGCATCTCCTGCTCCCGCTTGCGGTCGGGCCAGACCTGGTCGTCGCCGTAGAATGCGGGAGCGCCCTGCACCTGAGCCTCGGTCACATCGGTGCGGTAGCCTTCGAGCTCCTTGTCGTAGGACAGCTTCTCCCAAGGGATCGTCTGGTGATGCACTCCGAGCCCCAGGAAGCCGCCAAAGGTCACATCGACATAAAGAACCCGCCCGCTCACCTTCTCGATCAGCAGGCGCTTGATGGTGCCGATCTGGGTTCCCTGCGTGCCATAGACGGCCGTGCCTTCCACGCGGTCGCTTTCGATCACCGGATGCCAGACGTCCGAACGATTGATCGGCCCCCAGAGGTAGAAACCGTTCTCGATGATCCCGGCTGCGACGACGGCACGGCTGACATTGAGCGTCCATTCGTCATCGGGGCCGACCTGCCGGTCGAGAGCCCAGGGCCCGTGCTCGGGGGGTAGCGTCTCGCCCGCCGCGGTCTCGGCGAAGCCGCGCAGATCGGGCGTGGTCTTGGACTGGAACACGTAATACGTCCTCATGGGTGCCTCCCATCCGGCAGGATCGATCGCTCCGCACCCCTTCCCTCGCGGCCGCCGAACGAGCGCATTCGCGGTGCAGCGAGTGGTTTGAAGTTCAACCTCAAGCGCTTGAGCAGGGTTCCTCGCACCTGCGCAAATGTCGCCGGATGCCGCTTGCGTCATCTGCTTTACGGCGTTGGAACGCGGATCCATCGGTGCTAGGCTCACCAGGAACAAGCGCTCCGGAACTCAGGGAAGAACGGGTGTTCGCAGACTTGGCAATATCCTTGCTCGTCGTTCTGTCCGGCGCCGTCGGGATGCTCCTGCTGCTTCTCACGTGGTTCGGCGGCAGAACCATCACGCCGGAATTCGACGACGGTCTCGATCCCATTCTGGGTGCGCGCGATCCCATGGCCATCTACGAATCGCAAGGCCCCTTCATCCCCATGCCGAGCCATCTGAAAACCAGCGATCAGATGGTGGACTGGATGACCAAGGAACTTCCCAAGCTTACGGCGGAAATCGCGAATCCGCGGCCCTAGCGCATCGTGCGAAAAAGTCGACACGGTTTTTCGCGAAGAACGATGCGCTCTCCCAAGAGTGGAGCATCGGACGCAAAACCGGATCCACTTTTCGCACGATACGCGAGAGCATTTTTCGGCGAAGCGGATGCGGTTCGCCGTCAAAAATGCGGCACAAAAAGGAAGAGAGCTGATTCCGCGCAAGTGGAATCAGCTCAAGTGCAGCGGGTCGGAACAGTGCGTTTGCACCTTCAGGATCGGAACCGGTGCTTCAATATCCTTTAATCGTCTGTAAATCGCTCAATGAAATGACGGAGATGACAACATTTCAGGGAAACATCAGGGCAGAGACGAGGACGCTCACCGCATAGGCCAGAGCAATCAGAAACGGGGCAAGCATTGCGGCTGAAGCGAGCAGGAATACCGACAAGCTAAGACTGCGCATGGTTGGGCTCCCTCCATGTTATGGCCTGCAGCGTAACCGGAACCTGGGCCTTAACATGGCATAACCTTGGCCAAAGCCGAGAAGCTCTGAAAAGCTGTCTCGCTCATGTCGCCTTGCCGGACATCGATTCTGTCCATGCCTATCGGTCGCAAGCATCCGGCAGCGTGCCGTCTGCCGCGTCGCGCGGTTTCGGCCGCGTTGCGATGTAGAGAGCGACGCTTCCCATGATGACGGCCAGAACGGCAGGCAGGATGCGGCTTTCCGCGAGGTACAGGATCAGCCCGTAGGACATGGCGAGCGCCGTGAGAGCATAGATCTTGGCATGACGCGGGATCGCCCGCTGGTCGCGCCATGCGGTCAGCAGCGGGCCGAAGCGCGGATGGCTGTAAAGCCTCTCGGCCAGCGCCGGATTCGACCGGGTGAAGCACCAGGCGGCCAGGAGCACGAAGGGCGTCGTCGGCAGAACCGGCAGGAAGATGCCGGCGATGCCGAGCGCGAAGCTCACATAGCCCAGGCAGAGATAAAAGCGACGCATCATCCGGTTTCTCGCAAGGATCGGCCACCGATGAGCATAACGCGCCCTCCTGCAATCCCGTGCCGCTCACGCTCCCCGGGCCAGGAGCGCCTCGACGCCGGCGGCGATCTCCAGGAGCCGCCGGTCATGGCCATGGCGCGCCACCAGCATGAGGCCGACCGGCAATGCGGTGCCGGGGATCGGCAGGGAGATGGCGGTGAGGTCGAACTGGTTGCCGAACATGGTGTTGCGCAGGATCAGCCCGTCCATCTTGTTGTAGAGCTTGTCGTCGCCCTCGAACGGCGCGATCAGCGGCGCCGTGACGGCGGTGGCCGGCAGCGCCAGCACGTCGACGGGAGACAGCCGCTCGTCCATGGCTGCTGCCAGCGCACGCCTGCGGCGCAGCATGCGGATGTAGGTCGGCGCCGGCACGGTGCTGCTGCGGGCGATCCACCAGCGCACGCGCGGATCGATCTCGGCCGCCTTCGCGTTCAGCCAGTCCGCATGGACCTCGGACGCCTCGATGGACGCAATGGAGGCCGTTTCGGTGATCTGCGCCATCGCCTCCAGCAGATCCTCGATGCCGTGATCGGCGATTCGCGCGCCGGCCTCGGACAGGCGCGTGAGCGAAGCCTCGAAGGCCTGCTCCACCATCGGCTCCGTCTGCGTGAACAGGCGCCCGTGCGGAACGCCGATCCGCAACCCCGCCAGGGGGTGGGGCTTCAACACGCGCGGATCCTCGCCGGCCATGACCGCATCCGTGAAGGCGCAGTCCTGCACGTTACGCGCCAGCGGCCCGATGGAATCGAGGCTGGGCGCGAGCGGAAAGGTCCCGTCCAGAGGTACGCGATGGGCGGTCGGCTTGAAGCCGACGACGCCGTTGAGGGCCGCCGGAATGCGCACGGAACCGCCTGTGTCGCTGCCGATGGAGATCTCGCTCGTTCCCTCCGCCACCGAGACGCCGGCGCCGGAGGACGAACCACCCGGAATCCGCGAGGGATCGGCGGCATTGCCGGGCGTGCCGTAATGGGGATTGAGGCCGAGGCCCGAGAAGGCGAACTCGACCATGTTGGTCCGGCCGACGATGACGGCGCCCGCCTGGCGCAGGCGACGGACGATGGCCGCATCCCGGTCGGCGGGAGGCGCATCGCGGAGAGCAATCGACCCGGCGAGCGTCGTCTCCCCGGCCACGTCGAAGAGATCCTTGATCGAGACGATCGCGCCGTCGAGCGGGCCGAACGAGAGTCCCCCGCGGCGCCGCGCATCGGCGGCATCGGCGGCGATGCGGGCCGCATCCTCGTAGACCCTCAGGAACACCCGTTCGTCGGCCGCGCGGCCGGCAAGGCGCGCCAGGATGGTTTCGAGCTTGTCTCTTGTCGTCGTCATGAGGGCCCCGGATGCGTGGAGATAGGCTTGGCGTGTCCGCTGTGAATGGCACTTTAGAGCATCGGACCCAAAAGTGGACCCACTTTTGGGATCGGATCCGATGCTCCGCTCTATAGAGAGCGCATCGTTGAGTGCGAAAAACCGGATCCACTTTTTCGCACGATGCGCTAGAGCGGTTTGGGGTTGAACGGAATCGGAAGATCTGACTCGATAGTGGTCAGGGGCGTGAGCACAGAGGCTCGCCATGACCACACCGTTATCTCAGGACCTGCGCCGGCGCATCGTGCGGGCCG
>JAEWKH010000034.1 GCA_023386155.1 Pseudomonadota bacterium | reverse complement strand
ATCTATTCCTTAACCCTGTTCCCGGAAAAATCCGGTGTGGGAGATCCGAACCGGAACGCGGCGCCATCGAACCTGTTGCCCCCTTGAAGAGCTGAAAATTTCCTGTCTCGAGGGGTTCGGCGCGAGTTGCTTTCCTCCTGAAGGGATCGGGTGCTGGAGTTCGGGTATGCGTATTCTGATCCTGGAAGACGATCCGTGGATTGCGACGGACCTGCAGTGCATTCTCGAAGCCAAGGGGCACGAGATCGTCGATTCATTCGGTTCCCTCGATGAAGCATACCGGCATCTCGACGATGAGTTCGACTGTGCCTTGCTCGATATCGATGTGATTGGCGGCAAGAGTTTCGGCGTGGCCGAGGCTCTCATCGAACGGCAGATTCCCTTCGCCTTCGTGTCGGCGTCCAAGCCCTGCGACCTTCCTTCGGGCCTGCGGCAGGCGGCTTTCGTCGCAAAGCCCTTCGAGGAGCGGACGCTTGTCGAATCCGTGGAGCGTCTTACGCTCAGTCGCCTGCCCTGCTAAATCCATCGCCATGCAAAATTCCCGTTTCGGTTTCTGCTGCAAGTTCGTTCCCCAGGATGGGGACGCCATTGTCGCGCGGGCGATGAATACGGGCACGGTGACGATGGCCTATCTCGGCCGGCTCGACCGGAGCGCTGCCTACGACAAGCTGAGCGCGGTCGTGGAGCATAATCTGGAAGCGTTCCGGCTGCAGATCGCCCATGTGGCGTCACGGCCGAAGGTCGA
Organism: Pseudomonadota bacterium; assembly: GCA_023386155.1. Taxonomy (GTDB): domain Bacteria; phylum Pseudomonadota; class Alphaproteobacteria; order Rhizobiales; family Beijerinckiaceae; genus Microvirga. Next base: position 16,862 of record JAEWKH010000034.1, on the reverse strand, counting down.
GCGCCTGCACCGGCTGTCGAGCGATCTTCTTCCCGGTTACACGCACCTGAGCTGCAAGGAGCTCTACCGCGATCCGGATCTGCGCAGCCTGATTGAAGCAAGGCTCGCCGCGATGGGTCAGTTCGCCCGTGACAACGATGTGCGGCTGAGCATGCATCCCGGCCAGTTCTGCGTGATCGCGTCGGCCAATCCGTCGGCGGCCGCGAACGGCCTCGCGGAGTTCGAGTACCATGCCGAGGTCATGGCGCTCATGGGGTACGGCGATGGCTGGCATCCCCATGGAGCGCATATCAACATCCACGGAGGCGCGAAGGCTATCGGCGCCGAGGGAATCAGGAGCGGGCTCGCCCGCCTGTCGGGCACGGCCCGCAATCTGATCACGATCGAGAACGACGAGGTCAGCTTCGGGCTCGACGATCTGCTGCCCCTCGCGGACGAGGTGCCGCTCGTTCTCGATCTGCATCACCACTGGATCATGAGCCAGGGCGAGTACATCGAGCCGGAGGATCCCAGGATCGCGCGCATCATCGCCTCATGGCGCGGCGTGCGGCCGGTGAGCCATGTGAGCGTCTCGCGGGAGGAGCTGCTGCCCGATTGGGACATCGGGGCGCTTCCCGACTTCAGGACCCTGGTCGCGGCAGGGATCAGGCCGAGGGACCTGCGCGCCCATTCGGACCTGATGTGGAACGAGGCCGTCAACGACCTGGTGATGCGCCACCTGTCCTGGTCGGATTTCGAGGTCGAGGCCAAGCTCAAGAACATCGCCTCCGAGGGCCTGGCCCGTTACGTGCAGGGGCGGGAGCGGGCGGGCAGGGGATGAAATAAAATTCCGTTTTGCGGCGGGGTCCTGGAACCAAACCGTTTTGGCGGCGTTGATGGGCATTGTGCAGTGAGTCAAGAAGTCGATGCCCGCCGACCCGTCCACCGTTCTCATCGTCGAAGACGAACCTCTCATCCGCCTCTTCATCTCTGACCTTCTTGAGGACGCCGGCTTCAAGGTCGTCGAGGCTGCCAACGCCACGGAAGCCCTTGTGCTCCTGGAGGCGGGCCTGTCCGTCAACGTGCTCCTGACGGATGTGGACATGCCCATGGGCTGCAGCGGCTTCGAGTTGGCGCACCGGGTTCATCGTTCCTGGCCCGAGACCGAGATCCTCATCATGTCGGGCCGTCAGTGGCCTTCTCAGGGGGATCTGCCCACCGGCGCCGCGTTCCTGGCGAAACCCTGTCCCAATGAAGTCATCGTATCCCATGTGATTTCGGCCGCGGAGCGGACGAGGCGCTTCTCTCATGTTGCCAAAAGTCCACGGCCTTCCGCCGAACGCGTGGCCAAGATCGTCCCTTTTCCGAAAACCGCCTAAATTCCTGAACTCCGGCTTGCTGATGACGTTGAGCGGACATAAGCTCTGCCGGAATTGACCTTCTGTCAGGGGGCCGGGATCCGGCAGGTACGCCGCGACGCCCGACCGAAGGCTGGTCAATGAGCTTTTCGGGCCTGGTTCAAGGCTGTCGATGAGCTTTCCCATACCATTCCCGGAGGAATAAATGCCGACCAAGACTACAGACGGAAAAGCCGGTGCGAAGAAGGCTGCCGGCTCGAAGCCCAATGCCCTTCAGAAGCCTTTGCAGCCGTCCAAGGAGCTGGCCGCCATTGTGGGCTCGGATCCGCTGCCGCGCGGAGAGGTCGTGAGCAAGATCTGGGATTACATCAAGAAGAACAATCTTCAGAATCCCGAGAACAAGCGCGAGATTCTGGCCGATGACAAGCTGAAGCCGATTTTCGGCAAGCCGAAGGTGACGATGTTCGAGATGAACAAGCATCTCGCCCAGCACCTGAAATGAGCTCTCTCAGGTAGAGTTCCTACGAATCCTGCCGCCACTGCGTGAGCGGCAGGATATCCGGCCGCTGGCCGGGCGCCTTCTCCCAAGGGTCCACGGCCCAGGCCGTCCCCGTCCGCTTCTCGGCAATGACCGCCGTGAAATGCGGATAGCGCCCATCGAGGAAGAAGCCGCGCGATTCCGGATGTTCCACCACATGATGGGCCAATAGACCCTGGTCCTGCAGGACCAGCAGCAGGCTCGTGGTGTTCGCGGTCTCGTCCAGACAGTCCATTTGTCCGTGAACGCCGGACATCTGAGGGGGCGAGCCGGGCACGTCGGGCTTTCCGCCCAGCGAGGCGGCGAGATAGGCCGTATAGGACCTGATCACCTCGCCCAGGGCCCGGCGCTCCGCATCGGGCGAGCTCTGGCCCGACCTCAGGGCGGCCCTGGCCCGGGCGATCCAGGCGCCGTCGACCGAGATGGCCAGCCGGCGCGAGCATCCATAGCCATGGCAGGCGATGATCCGGTTCCCCGACGGCCCGACGTAACCCTGCTGATTGTACCAGCTCTGGGCCGGCAGCGAGCCTGCGGCGGCGGGCGATATGGCGAACAGGAATGGCAGGGCCTTCAAAATGAGAAGTGGCGTCGACCTCATGATGGGGTTACCTATGCCGTCACGGTTGCGGGCGCCCCGGGTCATATAGATCGGGCGGCTCGCCTGCCCATAGGTCACGCTTGATTGAGTCGGGTTACGACTTTGGAGTTCTCATGTCCCGCATCGTCTTCCTGAATGGATCCTTCCTGCCGATCGAAGAGGCCAAGGTGCCCTTCATGGACCGAGGCTTCATGTTCGGGGACGGCGTCTACGAAGGCGTCGGCATGCTCGACGGGCGCCTGGTCGACAACGAGGCGCATCTGGAGCGCCTGGAGCGCTCGCTCGCCGAGATCCGCATTCCCAATCCCTATTCCAGGGCCGAGTGGACGCACCTTCAGGAGGAGCTCGCGCGCCGCAACGGCATGACGGAAGGCTTCATCTACTTCCAGGTGACCCGCGGCGTCGCGGAGCGGGACTTCTTCTTCCCCGAGGATGCCAAGCCCACGGTCGCGATGTTCACCCAGGCCAAGGCCATCGCCGACGCTCCGGCGGCCCGCACGGGGATCGCCGTGGTCACCGTGCCGGACCTGCGCTGGCAGCGGCGGGACATCAAGTCGATCAACCTGCTCGCCCAGGTTCTCGCCAAGCAGGCGGCGAAGGAGGCGGGGGCGCAGGAGGCCTGGCTGGTGGAGGACGACTTCGTGACGGAGGGCGGTTCGTCGAGCGCCTTCATCGTCACCAAGAAGGGCAGCATCGTCGTGCGCCCGCTCTCGAACGCCATCCTGCCGGGCATCACGCGAAAGTCCCTGCTGCGGCTCTCGAAGGAGGCCGGGATCGTCCTCGAGGAGCGTCGCTTCACCGTCGAGGAGGCCTACGACGCCGCCGAGGCCTTCCTGACCAGTGCCTCGAACTTCGTCCTCCCCATCGTGTCCATCGACGGGCGCCCGGTCGCCGACGGCAAGCCGGGCCCGATCACGACAAGGCTGCGCGAGCTTTACCTGGCCATGGCCAGCGCACCGGCCATGGCGGCCGAGTAGCTTTGCCGGAACCCGCTCCTGGGTCGCCCGTTGCCTTTTCAAAGGAGCGACCCATGAAGCGTGTCCTGATCCTGTCCACGATTCTGGCAGCCGGCCTCGGCACGGCTGCCCTGGCCCAGAATCCCGAGGTTCTGAAGCAGCAGGCCCCGAACATGCCTGCACCGGACCAGATGCCGGCCGAGAAGGTCGAGCCGAACGCGAACGGCATCCAGCCCAACGACCCGCCGTCGACGGGCTCGACCAACAGCCTGAGCGACAAGCTGGAGCGGTCCGACGGGGTGATCCGCCCTCCCGAGAACGCCACTCCCGACATCACCGTCCCCGCGCCGGTGCCCAATCCCGGCACGACGCCGGTCATTCCCCCGCCGGGCAGCCCCGGCGGCAATCCGCTGCTTGACCCGAAGTAGGGGCGCGTTCGGCGGGAAGGACTACTTCCCCGCCGAACGGCGGCGCTTGCCCTCGCGAGACCTGTTGGCTTCGCGGGCATTTCCGTTCCCGGGCCGGTCTCCGCTTTTCATGATCTGAGCGGCCACGTCCGAAATCTGGCGGCGCAGCTCGTCGTTCTGGCCCGCGGAGGCCTCCAGGTCCGCAAGGCGGCTCTGGGCCTCGTCCCGCTCGCTTTCGATCTCGCGGATCCTCTGCTCGAGGATCAGGCCGCGTTCCTGCTCGGCAGCCAGGCTCCTGGCCAGTTCGGCCAGGCGAAGGCGCTCGTCCGAAAGCTCGTTATGACGCTCGCCGAGGGCCCGTTCGAAATCGTTGGCCCGGGAGGTCTGGGTCATCAGGCGGGTTTCGAGATCCGAGATGGTGATGCGCTTGGTGTCGAGCTCGCTCAAGGAGGCCGTGAGGCGCCGTTGCGCGTCGGTGAAGTCGGATTCCAGGCGGGCGAGCTTCTCCTCCGCGTGGATGAGCTCGGTCCTGAGGCCGGAACGCTCCTGCTGGGCGAGGTCCAGTTCCATACGGGTGTTGGACAATTCGTCCAGCGTCGCCCGGTGGGCATTCTCGAGGGCGCTCAGCGTCTCGCGGGTGCCCGAGAGATGGGCCTGGGTCTGCGCCTGATCGGTCTCGATGGAGGAGAGCCGGGTCTGCGTCTCGGCCAATGTGGTCTCGAGTTCCGAAACCGTCCGGTCCCGCTCGGCGAGGGTGGCCTCAAGGGCCTCGATCCGGATCGCCCGCCGGCCGAGCTCCTCCATGCTCTCGTGCTTGGCCGCGAGGGCTTCTTCGGCCTTGCGTTCGATGCGCCGCTGCAGAACGGCGAACTCTGCCCTGAGGTGATCCTTTTCCGCCGTCAGCTCCGAGATCGACATGGGAAACAGCGCCTCGGCCCTGCGGCGGGCCAGACGCTCGGCGCGCGCATTGACGGCCGGAACGATGAGAAGCGCGATGAGGGATGCTGCGACGAATCCCAGCGCAAAGATCATGATGCTTTCGATCACGCGGACGCCAACTCCAGGATGCTTGACCGGTAACGCTCAAGCACCTTGCCTTGTGCCTGCGCAGCTTTCCAGAGCGATCATGCTCCAGACCGCCCGTTGTAGCGCATTCGGAGGGCGTTTCCACTGGCTCCTGACGGGCCTGTGGTCACAACATGATCCTGGAGCTGTTTTCCACTGGCGTGGAATCAGCTCTCGTCCTTGGTTTGCCGCATTTTTTACGGCGAACCGGGGCCACTTCGCCGAAAAATGCTCTAAGCGCATCGTGCGAAAAAGTGGACCCGGTTTTTCGCACTCAACGATGCGCCAGCCAAGAGGAGGAGCATCGGATCCAAAAGTGGACCCACTTTTGGATCCGATGCTCTAGAAGGGATTCCAGGTCGGTTCCGGGGTGAACTTCAGGTAGCCGATATTGACGCCCAGGCGAGCCCCGACGCCGGCGCGGATCGGCACCACGACCATCTCGTCCGCCGCGACCGCCGTCACGCCGAAGCCGCCGAGGAAATAGGCCGAGCCGTCGACGCCCACGAAGCGCTTATAGAGGGCATCCGTGAAGGGCATGTTGTAGACCAGCATCATGGTGCGGGCGCCGTCGCCGCCCACGTCGAAGCCCAGGGACGGGCCCTGCCAGAAGACCTTGCGCTCGCCGGCATTGCGGGTGAAGAGCTTGCCCTCGCCATAACGCAGCCCGCCGAAGAAGGCGCCGGAGGCTTCCTGGCCCAGGATGTAGCCGTTGGGCTCGCCCCAGCGCCGGATGGCTTCCTGGAGCGCGAGAGCGAGACCGCGCGAGGCCGAGCCGAAGAACTGATGGCCCGACTCGACGAGTTCATTCGAATTGAAGGAATTGGGATTGCTCGCATAGGCGCGTTGGACGGTCTGGGCCGAGGCCTGCAGGGGCACGGCGCCGACGAGGGCGGCAAGGGCCGCCGCAAGGATCGTGAACCGGGAGCGCATGGGCTATCTCCTCGCATGAGACAGGGGGCCAAACCGGCCGTTTCAGGCCGGAAGGCTGCTATCGAGGCCCGGAGTTTAAGATCATCAACCCTAACAATCTCTGTACGGAATGCCGCTCTTCGAAATAGACATAGAAACCTCCATTGATAGGAAGGTTATCCATGCGCCCCAAAATGCTGTTCTTCGATGTTGGCGAAACATTGGTAAGTGAAGAGCGATTTTGGATCTCGTGGGCCGAGTGGCTCCAGGTTCCAGCTGGCACTTTCTTCGCGGCCATGGGGAGTGTCATTGAGCATAGATCTGATTACCGAGAGGTATTCCATTACTTCCAATCTGGCTTCGATCTTGTCCAGGAGAGTCAGGAAAGAGCAAAGGCAGGGGTGCCGTTAGGCTTTCTGGCATCAGATCTTTTCCCTGATACGGTCCCGACCCTTCGGTGGGCTCGCGCGCAGGGTTATCAGCTAGGATTTGGCGGAAATCACTCCCGAGCAACCGAAGATTTTCTGAAGGGGCTGGATATAGACGTCGAAATCGTTGGGTCCGCCGAGCGTTGGGGCTTTTCCAAACCTGATCGCCGCTTCTTCGAAACCATCATACGAGTATCGGGTCTCGACCCGCATGATATCGCCTATATCGGAGATCGGATCGACAACGATATCCTTCCGGCCCTTGCCCTCGGCATGCAGGCTATTCATGTCGAACGAGGGCCATGGGGTGTCATTCAAGCTCGCTGGCCCGAAGCAGAAAGAGTCCGGCTGCGAATTAAGACTTTATCTGATCTTAAAGGCGTCTTAGGCCACCGAGGCTGAAACGGGCAGGTCGAGGCGGGGCGCGATGGCCGGATCGCCGATGGCCGCGAAGGGGCCGTTCCGGTAGCCCCGGTCCTCATGCCCATAGGTAAGGGGATCGCCGCCGGGCCCGACGACGCTGCCGCCGGCGCGGGTGAGGATATGGTCGCCTGCGGCCGTGTCCCATTCCATGGTCGGGCCACAGCGCACGTAGACGTCGGCCTCGCCCGAGGCGATGAGGCAGAATTTCAGGGCCGAGGATGTCATGCGCCTCGTTCCGATCGACAGGACCGAGAGGCAGGCTTCGGTGGCGATGTCGCCGTGGCGGCGGCTCACCAGGGCCACGAGGTCCCGTTCGGGAGCCGGGCGGACCTTCGCCTCGCGCCAGTCGAAATCCGTCGCCTCATGGGGGAGGGCGCTCGTCAGGGCCGTCTCGCCGGCGATCCAGATCGATCCCATGGCCGGGGCGGCCACAACAGCCGCCATGGGCCTGTCGCCCCGGATCAGGGCGATGTTGACGCTGTACTCGCCGGTGCCGCGGATGAAATCGCCCGTGCCGTCGAGCGGGTCGACCAGGAAGAAGTACTCGTCTGTATGAGCGGAGCTGGAGGTTTCCTCCGCCACGACCGGCACACCGGGCCAGGCCTCGTCGAGCCGCTTGATGATCAGCTGCTCGGCAGCGAGATCGGCCGCGGTCGTCGGGGTTCCGTCGTCCTTGATGCGCTTGTCGAGGAAAGCGTTCTCCATGCCGCGAAGGACGCGGCCCGCCTCCCAGGCGATGCGGGCGAGCTTCAGGGCAATCTCGTCGGGGTTCTGACCAGCGAAGCGCATCATGGCTTTGTGCCTGCTCCCTCGAGAACTGTCGATCTCTTTTTGCCCGCTTCCCAAAGAACTCGCAGCCGGGTATCCGGGTTCACGTTCTCTTTCCTGTTTGGCTGTATGGGTACGCGTCGAAATCTCGATTTCATGAACCTATAGCTGACTTTACGGTGCCTCCGGAGCCCTCATGGCCACGATCTCGCTCGATTCGCTCGACCTCGCCGCTCTCCTCTGCTCGCGCGTCTGCCACGACGTGATTTCGCCGGTGGGCGCGATCGTCAACGGGCTGGAAGTCCTGGAGGACGACAGCGATGCCTCCATGCGCGACTTCGCGCTCGACCTGATCCAGAAGAGCGCCAAGCAGGCCTCGGCCCGGCTGCAATTCGCCCGCCTTGCCTTCGGGGCGGCCGGATCGGCAGGAGCCTCCATCGATCTCGGCGATGCCGAGCAGGTGGCCCGAGGCCTCTTTCTCGACGAGAAGATTTCCTTCTCCTGGTCGTCGCCCCGGCTCCTCTTCCCGAAGAACCGGGTGAAGCTGCTCCTCAATCTGGTCATGATCGCCACCACGGCCATCCCGCGGGGCGGCTCGATTGCCGTGACCGTGACGGGGGACGCGGAGAGCTGCGCCTACACCCTCGTCGCAAAGGGCCAGAATGCCCGCATTCCTGCGCATTCCGAGGCGCTGCTCGCGGGGGATTCGGAGACCGGCACGGTCGATGCCCATGGCATCCAGATCTACTATGCCGGCATGGTGGCGCGCGCGTCGAACATGAATATCGCCTTCAGCATCGAGGGCGACGAGGTGACGATCAGGGCCACGACCGCTTAAGGCGCAACACTTCACGCCTTGTAGGCGACGAGAACCGCGCCCGACGCGATGAGCGCGATGCCGATCCAGTTCGGCATCGCCAGCTTCTCTCCGAGAAAGAGCACGCCGAACAGGGCGACGAGCACGACGCTGAGCTTGTCGAGCGGGGCGACCCGTGCCGCGTCGCCGAGCTTCAGGGCCCGGAAGTAGCAGAGCCAGGAGGCGCCCGTGGCGAGGCCGGAGAGGACGAGGAAGAGATAGGTTCTGCCGGAAACCGATGTGGGAGCCTGCCACTGGCCGCTGCCGATCAGGATGCCTCCGAGCACCAGCAGGATCACGACGGTTCGAATGAAGGTCGCGAAGTCGGAGTTGATCTGTTCGATGCCGACCTTGGCGAAGATGGCCGTCAGGGCCGCGAAGGCGGCCGAGAGAAGGGCCCAGAATTGCCACGACACAAGAACGGATTTCATCGGTGCCTCCATGCGCCCGGCAACAAAAAAGCCCGGGGCTGAGCCGGGCCTTTTTGATCTCGATCGGTCGAGCCGTCTTCAGATCGCGATGCGCTCTTCCGTCTCGTTCGGCTCGCGCAGCACGTAGCCGCGACCCCAGACGGTCTCGATGTAGTTGCGGCCCTGCGAGGCATTGGCGAGCTTCTTGCGCAGCTTGCAGATGAACACGTCGATGATCTTCAGCTCCGGCTCGTCCATGCCGCCATAGAGGTGGTTGAGGAACATCTCCTTCGTCAGGGTCGTGCCCTTGCGGAGGGAGAGGAGTTCGAGCATCTGGTATTCCTTGCCCGTCAGGTGAACGCGGGACCCGCCGACTTCGACCGTCTTGGTGTCGAGGTTCACGATCAGGTCGCCGGTGGTGATCACCGACTGGGCATGGCCCTTCGAGCGGCGGACGATGGCATGGATGCGGGCCACCATCTCGTCCTTGTGGAACGGCTTGGTGAGGTAATCGTCGGCGCCGAAGCCGAGGCCTTTCACCTTGTCCTCGATGCCGGCCATGCCGGACAGGATCAGGATCGGGGTCTTCACCTTCGCGACGCGGAGCGTCCGCAGCACCTCGTAGCCCGACATGTCGGGAAGGTTCAGGTCGAGAAGGATGATGTCGTAATCGTAGAGTTTGCCGAGGTCGATGCCCTCTTCTCCGAGATCCGTCGTATAAATGTTGAAGTTCTCGGACTTCAGCATCAGTTCGATGCTTTGCGCTGTCGCGCTGTCGTCTTCGATCAGAAGTACGCGCATGTTCAATCCCCAGCCCTTGCCCTTGAGCCTGTGAGCAGCGGGAGGCCACCCATCCGCCGCCGGGCCTGCGACAGATGCTCTTTTGAACTGATTCGAAACGCTAATTCAGAATGGTTAACAAACCCTGATTCTGGGATGCAAGCGCTTAACGACCTTGGCCGGCAGATCATCCGCCGAAGACGATTGTCCTGTGGATTCTGGGTAACCATAGGGAACCGCCTTACATCATCCCAAATTCTTGTAACCTAAGCGTTTCAGGTGAATTCCGAGGCGGATCAGAAGAGGCCGCGCCCGTGACCGAGCCAGTCTTAACGAAATCGGTAAACGAAAGGTTTACGGCATTCGAAACGGGCGCCCCGGGCGGCCCGCGCCCAGGGGAGAGAGGGCCGGATAGGAAATTTTTTGTCGCAGCCGGTAAGAAAAGCTCAACTTCCGTCGGCGATGGTGACGCATGTCTGGCGGATAACTGAGCGATCCGTGAGATGCCGTGAAACAGCGACGTGTGGAGTTGAATCAAGATGAAGTCGCGGGATACGCTCATCCGCCTCAAGCGCTTTCAGGTCGACGAGAAGCGTCGCCGGGTCGCGCAGATCGAGATGATGATCGCCGAGTTCGACCGCATGGCGGCTGACCTGGACCGGGAAATCGCGGCGGAGGAGCAGAAGGCCGGGATCACCGACCCGAACCACTTTGCTTACCCGACCTATGCCCGCGCCGCGGCCCAGAGGCGGGACAACCTTCGCCAATCGGCTCAGAACCTGCACATCCAGCTCGACGACGCGAAGGCTGAGCTCGGCGAGGCCTTCGAGGACCTGAAGAGAGCCGAGAGCCTGGAAGATCGCGAGCGGACCCTCGATGCCGCCATCAGTCAGGCCGGACATGGTCGCGCCGTCCGCGCAACCGCCTGATCGTCCGCTCAGCAGAGTTTCCTGAAAGGGCGCGTTCGAACGGGACGCGCCCTTTCCTATTTCAGGGCTTCCAGGACAGGGATATGAGGCGCGGCCTCCCTCGGAAGGAAGCCGAGGAGGCGGGGATCGTCGGCGACCTCGATGGCCCGACGATAGGGCGTGAAGCCCGAGCGCATATAGAAGGTGAGAGCGCTCGGGGAATCGAGCGTGCAGGTATGGACGAAGAAGCGCTCGATGGGCCTGGCGAAGGCGCGGGAGATCGCTTCGTTCATGAGGAAGCGTCCCGCCCCCCGGCCGATCGTCTCGGGAACGAGTCCGAGAAAGGCCAGCTCGACTTCACCCTCCGTGCGGAAATCGAGTTCGAGCAGGCCGATATCGTGGGCGCCGTCGTGCAGGGCATAGGCTTCGACCGCGGGATCGTCGAGGATCCTCGCCAGATCGTCATCGGACATCACCGCCCGGCTGAACCAGAGCCACGGCTCCCCGACCGTCCTGAACAGCGTCCGGTAGCGGCCGTGATCCTGGTCGATGCGCTGAAGGCCCCAACCGTCCGGCTTCCGGAAAGGCGAGGGGGCAGGGCGGCCGCGCATCTCCAGATAGGTGACGACCGTCGCGATCTTGCCCGGCGGGAGATCCGTATAGCCGTCGAGGTTGAGCGCCGCTGCGGGTTCCGTCGCCATGTGCCGTGCCTCCTGGAAGCAGTGAAGGTTAAGGGAATGTCGCTTGATAGGGGCATTGCCTCCCGGCGTCACTCGTCCTGCGACGGACTCCTCCAGGGAAATTTCTGATCCTCCCCTTCCGCTCCGGCGCTGGCCGTGAGCCTAATGTCGTGCCGCAAAAAGGCACAATCCCCTTGCGGAACAAAGGGATTGTGGGCACAGAAGAAACCAACGAGGGAGTTCTGCCGGCTTGATGAAGAATGTGCGTGAGTTCATTTGGCCCGTGATCGGGCTGCTGGCGGTCGTCGTGTCAAGCTGGCTTCTTTATCGTGAGCTGCGCGGCATGTCCCTCGACGACGTCTGGGACAGCCTAACCGCCGTTCCGGCTCACCGCTATGCGCTGGCGGCACTCTCCACCCTCGTCGCCTATGCCGCCCTGGCCTGGTACGACCGGATCGCCCTGCTGCATCTCGGCGTGCACCATATCTCCTGGCTGTTCGTGTCGATCACGTCGTTCACGACCTATGCCCTGTCCCACAATATCGGCGCCTCGGTCTTTTCCGGCGCCGTTGTGCGCTACCGGGCCTACACCTCGAAAGGCCTGGGCGCCCCCCAGATCGCCGTGCTGGTGGCCCTGTGTTCCTTCACCTTCGGGCTCGGAACCATTCTGCTCGGCGGCATCGTGCTCGTGGCCGACCCGACCCTGCTGCACCGCCTCGAAGACCTCCTGCCGTCGATGCTCACCAATCCTGCGACGGCGCGGGTCGTCGGCTTCCTGCTTCTCGGCTTCGTCGCGCTCTATGTGGCCGGGTCGATCCTGCATCTCCCGCCGCTCGTCATCCGCAAGGCCAAGCTGGAATATCCCCGCCCGGCCGTGATGGTGCGCCAGCTGATCGCAGCGCCGCTCGAGCTTCTGGGGGCGGCCGGCATCATCTATTTCGTGCTCCCGGCGCATCTCGAGCCGAGCTTCATCATCGTGCTCGCCGTCTTCCTGGCCTCCTTCTCGGCGGCTCTCGTCAGCCACGCCCCCGGCGGGATCGGCGTGTTCGAGATCGTCTTCCTGACGGCGATGCCGGACATCCCGAAGGCCGATGTGCTGGCCGCGCTCATCATCTTCCGGCTCTTCTACCTCCTGATCCCCTTCGCCCTCTCGCTCGTGGTCGTGCTGATGTTCGAGCGCGCGCGGCTGGCGCAGGCCTGGCGGGGCCGTGTCCCGACGGCCGACGGCTCGGTGCCGCCGCCGCCCCTGTCCTCATCGGATCAATGACGCACTTCTGGCGACGGCTGCGCTTCGGCCTCTCGACCCTGCTCGGGGTGAGGAGGCTCGGCTTCTTCATTCCCTATCGTTATGCCGAAAGCGTCGAGCCGCAGGATTATCCCGCCCTTCGCCCTTTGTTCGAGGCGGCGGGCCCGCATTTCTCCGCGGTTCTGGAAGAGATCGGGAGCCATGCGGACGATCTGCGCGCCATCCTGCGGGGCAGGGGGCCGGCGCGCTTCGACCAGAGCTGGTTTCCCCGGCTCGATGCGGCGGCGGCTTACGCCATCGTCCGCCGGGAGAAGCCACGGCGGATCGTCGAGATCGGCTCCGGTCACTCGACCCGCTTCATGGCCCAGGCGGTTCGCGACGGGGGCCTCCCCACCCGGATCACCTGCATCGATCCCGCTCCCCGGGCCACGCTGAAGAAGCTCGATGTGGAGCACCGGCAGGCCCTCCTGCGGGAGGCCGATGCGGCATTGTTCGAATCCCTTGAAGCCGGGGACATCCTTTTCATCGATTCCAGCCACATCGCCATGCCCGGCACCGATGTGGACCGCCTCTTCCTCGACGTGCTCCCGCGCCTTGCCGGCGGGACGCTGGTCCATGTCCACGACATCACGCTGCCCTATGCCTATCCGACGGCCTGGGATTGGCGCGGGTACAACGAGCAGTTGCTGGCCGGCGCCCTCCTGCAGGGCGGCGGCTATGCGCCCGTCTTCGCGAGCCATCACGTCGTGAGGGACAACGGTTCTGCCCTGGACCGGGGCATCCTGTCCGAGTTGCCGCTGGTCCCGGGCGCCCATGAAACCAGCCTGTGGCTGCGGAAGCTGTAGCCGTTGCGGGATCAGGCCGGGATTGCCGGCTTCTGGCCCGGTTCCGGCACGGCGATGCCCGCTTCCATGTACTCGTTCAGCTTGTTGCGCAGGGTGCGGATCGAGATGCCGAGGATCCGCGCGGCATGGGTCCTGTTGCCGAAGCAATAGCTGAGGGTCTCGAGGATGAGGTGACGCTCCACGTCCGCGATCGTCTGTCCGACCAGGATACGCCGCAGGGCGTCGATGGCCTGCTCCGCCTCGGCGGGGGAGCATGGCTCGGCATTCGCCCGGGGTGAGCCCTGCTGTTCCGACAAATCCTGGATGCCAAGCACGATGGAGCCTGCCTTAAGGGAAGTGATTCAGGAGTTTATGCTCATTCTATGGTTAGGAAGGTCTTAACGGCCGCGCTTTCGCGCATGAAAAAGGCGCCGGCACGACGGCCAGCGCCTTTTCGCGAGGATCGGGTGGAGTCCTATTGCCGGTATTGCTGGATGCGCGTGGTGCGCAGGCCGGCCAGGCCGTGCTGGTCGATGGACATCTGCCAGCTCAGGAATTCCTCGGTGGTCAGCGTGTAGCGCTGGCAGGCCTCTTCGAGGCTGAGCAGGCCACCGCGGACGGCGGCGACAACCTCGGCTTTGCGGCGGATGACCCATCGGCGGGTGCTGGAGGGAGGAAGGTCGGCAATCGTCAGGGGACTGCCGTCGGGCCCAATGACATACTTGACCCTTGGGCGGTGGGGTTCGGTCATGATACGCTCACACAAAAATTCAACGACCTTTGACAGGCTCGAACCTACGCGACGCGGCTTAATGTTTCCCTAAGCCCATCAGGCGGTTACGAGAATGCCTAAGCTTAGCCATAAACGTTAACGTTGGCTTATTGCGGCGCACTTTCCCTTTAAGAATTGTGGCGTGACAGCATCGGACCCAAAAGTGGACTTGCACTTTTGGGATTGATCCGATGCTTCCTCTCTTGGCTGGCGCATCGTTCAAAGCGGACCCGGAGGGCCACGCCAGTGAAAACCGGGTCCACTTTTCCGCACGATGCGCTATAGAAGGGCCTTGGCCCCTCCCGTGCGCCGCCTTGAACGGCGCCTCTGGACGGAAAGATGCTCAATTCACTCGACCTTCCCACCGATCCTTCGAAGACCCGCGTCGTCGTCGCGATGTCGGGCGGCGTGGATTCCTCCGTCGTCGCAGCCCTGCTCAAGCGCGAGGGCTACGATGTCATCGGGATCACGCTCCAGCTCTACGACCACGGCGCCGCCGCTCACCGGAAAGGCGCCTGCTGCGCCGGCCAGGACATCTACGATGCCCGGCGGGTGGCGGAAGCCATCGGCATCCCCCATTACGTGCTCGACTACGAGGCCCGCTTCCGCGAGGCCGTGATCGACCGCTTCACCCAGAGCTATCTGGCGGGCGAGACGCCGATCCCCTGCGTCGAGTGCAACCGCTCCATCAAGTTCCGCGACCTCCTGGAGACGGCCAGGGAACTCGGGGCCGATATCCTGGCCACCGGCCATTACGTGGCGAGCCGCGCCCTGCCGGACGGGCGCCGGGCGCTCCACCGGGCGGCCGACCCGGACCGGGACCAGAGCTACTTCCTCTATGCCACCACCCCGGAGCAGCTGGATCTCCTGCGCTTCCCCCTGGGCGAGCTGCCCAAGGAGAAGACCCGGGAGCTGGCCCGTGAATTCGGGCTCACCGTGGCCGAGAAGGCGGACAGCCAGGACATCTGCTTCGTCACCCAGGGGCGCTACAGCGACGTGATCGAGCGGCTGAAGCCCGGCGCCGTGCAGGGCGGGGAGATCGTCCATGTGGACGGCCGGGTTCTCGGCCGCCACGAGGGCATCATCCATTACACGGTGGGGCAGCGGAAGGGGCTCGGGCTCTCCGTGGGCGAGCCGCTCTACGTGGTGCGCCTCGAGGCCAAGGAGGCCCGCGTCGTGGTCGGCCCCCGGGAGGCCCTGGCCACCCGCCTGATCCGCGTGATCGACGTGAACTGGCTCGGCGACGTTCCCCTGGAAGCCCTGGGCGAGAAGGGGATGGAGGTGGCCGTGCGCGTCCGCTCCACCCGCGAGCCGCGTCCGGCCATCCTAAGATCCACAGGAACCGACGCTACGGTCGAGCTGTTATCGGCGGAAGACGGGGTGTCTCCCGGTCAAGCTTGTGTCATCTATGAGAGCGACGCTCCCCGGGCACGTGTGCTTGGCGGGGGCACGATTGCTCGTACCATGGCCGAAGCCGCGCCCGCCGCGGCCTGAGGCGTCGACCGAAGGAACCTTTATGACGGATGGAGCGACCACCGTCCTGATGCGCAAGGCCTATGCGCGTTGGGCCCCGATCTACGATCTCGTCTACGATAAGCTGACCGAGCCGGCCGCGCGGGCGGCCGTGAATGCCGCCGTGGCCTGCGGGCCTAAGGTGCTCGAGGCCGGTGTCGGCACGGGGCTCTCCCTCGGCTATTACCCCAGGCATGCCGAGGTCTACGGGGTCGATCTCTCCGAGGACATGCTGCGCCGGGCCCAGGACAAGGTCGACAAGAGGGGCCTGAGCCATGTGAAGAGCCTGCAGGTGATGGACGTCACCCGGCTCGGTTTTCCGGACGAGAGCTTCGACGCGGTCACGGCGCAGTTCATCATCACCCTCGTGCCGGAGCCCGAGACGGCTCTCAACGAGTTCATGCGCGTGCTGAAGCCCGGCGGGGAGATCGTTCTGGCCAACCACTGGGGGCAACCCTCGGGCGCGATCGCCGCCATGGAGGAACTGGTGTCTCCGGTGGCCAAGGCCATCGGCTGGAGCTCGGCCTTCAAGGCCTCCCGGGTCGAGGACTGGGCGCGCGGAACCGGCCGCATGGAGGTCGTGGAGCTGCGATCCCTGTTCCCGGTCGGGTTCTTCAAGCTGATGAGGATCAGGAAGAAGGCCTGAGGGCTCATCGACTGGCCTGGAGCGGCGCCTCTCCGGCCAGCCTGCGAGGGGCCGGACAGGCTTCCGGCGGATGACTTTCGGGGCTCGAGCCCTATCTGAAGGGGGACGGTAATCTGTTCAGCACGAAAGCCATTCCCATGCGTCTCTTCATGTTCACCTCTCAAGCCAAGGAAGACCTGCATGCGTTTGCGGGCGATGAGGTCGGGAGCAAGCTTCCGGCCAAGTATGGCCCATGGGGACTGACCGGCACGCTGGGCTCCCGCGAGGCCCCGCCGCACAAGTTCTCGCGCAAGGCCATCGAGCAGGCGATCACGACCGACGGCTTCCAGCTGTGGCGCATGAAGGCCAAGGGCTGACGGATCGGCTGGGAGCGGCTTCCAGAGCTTCCGATGGCGGTTCGTCACAAATCCGCAGCTCAAACGCGCGTCTTTCTTGACACTGGGGGGCAACCTTCCCTATATCGCGCATGCCTGACGCGGGGCCACGCCCCGCTTCCTGGGGCGGAGTAGCTCAGTTGGTCAGAGCAGAGGAATCATAATCCTTGTGTCGGGGGTTCAAATCCCTCCTCCGCTACCAAATTTACCGATACGGATCAGGATCTTAGTTCAAAGGCGCCTAAACGGCGCCTTTTGTCGTTTCAGTCTCGGGTCACAAATGGGGTCACACAGAGCTAGAGCGGTTTGGGGTTGAACGGAATCGGAAGATCTGACTCGATAGTGGTCAGGGGCGTGAGCACAGAGGCTCGCCATGACCACACCGTTATCTCAGGACCTGCGCCGGCGCATCGTGCGGGCCG
>JAEWKH010000152.1 GCA_023386155.1 Pseudomonadota bacterium | reverse complement strand
GGCCAAGGCACTGCCGCCCGATGTGGAGATCGTCGCGACCGACCTCAATCAGGCCATGCTCGATCTTGCGGCCCGGCGGCTTCAGGCGCCGAACGTGACATGGCGGCAGACCGATGCGCAGACGCTTCCGTTCGAGGATTCCTCCTTCGACGCGGTCGCCTGCCAGTTCGGCGTCATGTTCTTTCCCGACAAGCTGGCGGCCTATCGCGAAGCCCTGCGCGTCCTCAAGCCCGGCGGGCGCTTCGTCTTCAGCGTCTGGAACTCCCTCGACCGCAACGAGGTCAGCCAAGCCGTGTCCGACATGGTGGGGCGGCTCTTTCCCGACGACCCTCCCCGCTTCTTCGAACGCGTCCCCTTCGGCTATTCCGACCCCGACCGGATCCGCGGAGAGGTGCAGCAGGCAGGGTTTGAGAACGTCGATATCGAGGTCGTCGACAAGGTGTCGGAGGCCCCCTCTCCCCACGATCCTGCCATGGGACTCTGCCAGGGCACGCCCCTGCGTGCCGAGATCGAGGCCCGCGCAGCAGGACGCCTGGAGGAGATCACCGCCAAGGCTGTCGATGCTCTCCGGGCACGCTTCGGCCCGTCCACCGTCGAGAACCGCATGAGCGCGCTCGTGGTGACGGCCTGGCGCTGACGCATCGCCACGAAGCGAGGCCGGAACGACGCTATATCATTTGGACCGGAGCGCGTTCACGGTGCAGGCACCGGAAGCTTTGCGTCATGGCGGAGCAAGCGGTCGCGATCCTGCCTAGCGCATCGTGCGAAAAAGTGGACCCGGTTTTTCGCGCCAACGATGCGCGCTTCAAAGAATGGAGCATCGTGCGAAAAAGTGGACCCGGTTTTTCGCACTCAACGATGCGCTCTCCAAAGAGCGGAGCATCGGATCCGATCCCAAAAGTGGGTCCACTTTTGGGTCCGATGCTCTAGCCGCGCCGTTCAATGCACCGTGTTGTTCAGAGGCATGGAATGAAGGAGTCGGCCCTGGGGGCAAACGATATCGAGCCGCCATCCGGCCCAATCCTCGATGTCCTCGCCGATCTCCTGGCGCAATTCGGTGACTGCGAGAAGGGCCTGAACCTTAGCGCTCTCCAAGTCATGAACTTCGATCCCTGTATTGTCGACGATCTCTTCATGATCGTTCACAAGGTGAAAGAAGCAGCGCATTTCGGGACCGTAACCCCCAACGAACAGGATGGAATCTGCTAGCGGCTTTTGCCGGGGAAGTGAAGTGATCTTCCACTTCTAAGCCTTATTCGTCTTTGGTCGGGGCCTCGCCCACCGGGTCGAAAGTATCCAGCGCAACCCAACCGATGTCGGGCCGTGGAACCGGGACGAGATAGGCCCGTCCGTTCTCGATGCGCTCGACCATGCAGGCAATCGCCCTCTGGTCCCCCGGAGGACGATAGACCACGGTCGCGCCGACATGCAGCTGGTCCGGTCTGCCCGGGTTCGAACGCTCAGGAGTCGCAGGCGCGGCTGGAGGGTGCATTTGATCGGTGCTTCCGTTGCCTGCCCTGACCCTGTCGAGGGCGGCGATCGCCAGCTTCGCCCGGTCCCGGTACCGCTCGCTCACGGATCTCAGAAGGGCGCCCCGCGTGCGGCCAGGATACCACGAGACGCCGCCGGCCTTTGCCAGTTCCTCGGCAACGGCCTCAATCTCTTCTTCTGTCACGCCTACCCCCGAACATCGTTTTCTCCCACAGGGATCATTGCACGATCAGCACCAAGAGAGCATTAACGCAGAGTAATGCGCAAGCTTAATGTCGGAAATTGCAATTGACGATGGCGTCGGACTCAAATGAGTAACCCGGGCTTGAGGTTGTTTCCGATGCTCCCATCTCTGAAGTGGGTGCCGTCGAGCACGTGAAACCGGATCCGCGCTTACGGACGATGCTCTGAGATTTCGGCAATTTGCTTGAGAGCACCTGCAAAGGGACCGCTCCTGTCCCGGCGCTACTTGACTAAGCTCATGACATGCTTCGGCCATCTGACCCGGAAGCGATTCGGCGCAAACGGCTTCATCGCCTTCCTCCGCGAAGGCGGCCTTCCGCCGCCAGCGCATCCTGCGAAATGCGGTCAGGCCGCGATAACGACGTTGCGGCCGCTG
Organism: Pseudomonadota bacterium; assembly: GCA_023386155.1. GTDB lineage: Bacteria > Pseudomonadota > Alphaproteobacteria > Rhizobiales > Beijerinckiaceae > Microvirga. The sequence goes on along the minus strand of JAEWKH010000152.1, from coordinate 770 downwards.
CGCTTGGCTTGATAAAGCGCCGCGTCCGCCTTCCGAAGCAGCGTCGCGGCATCAGCGCCGGCCGCCGTGGCGCACCCGACGCTGACGGTCACGTCGGCCGTGCCGCCGAGGGCCTGCGCCCCCGCCGTGGAGAAGGCGTCCCGGATCCTATCCGCCAAGCGGGCCGCATCGCGGGAATCCAGGGGCAGGATCGCGCCGAACTCCTCTCCGCCCAGCCGGCCGAAGCTTTGCCGCGGCAGGTGTTTTGCCAGGACTTCTCCGAAGATCGTGAGAACGCGGTCGCCGGCGTCGTGGCCATAGCGGTCGTTGATGGACTTGAAGTTGTCGAGGTCGAACAGGAGGCAGCTCGCCGGCCCGTTCCCGAGCCGGGCCAGGAAACGGGTCGCGCTCTGCATGAAGGCGCGCCGGTTGGGAGCGCCGGTCAGGGGATCGATGAGGGCCGCCTGCTTGTACTCGAACTTGAGGCTCTCCTTGGCCATCGACAGGAACATGAAGGCCAGGGTCGGACCGTACATGACCAGCAGAAGAGCCATGGACGGCGACCAGCGGCTGGCGAAGGTATCGATCCAGGAGACGGAGGTCAGGGAGATGCCGAGTACGCCGCGGGACAGGTTGAACGCGGCCAGTCCCAGCATCAGCACGACCGTGATCCGTGACGAGGCGAGCGGCCGCGCGGCATGGCGCGCGAGTTCCCAGGCCGACAGGGACGAATAGGCGAAGGTGACCAGCGACGCCACGATCAGCCGATAGCCTTGAGAATCGTAGATGAA
>JAEWKH010000127.1 GCA_023386155.1 Pseudomonadota bacterium | reverse complement strand
GTGCTGGCGGTGTTCGACACAGAAGTGGACGGTAAGGTGGTTAAATCGCCGGACAACCCGACGCTGACTCTACCTAGCGCTCCGGACGGTAAGCTGAACTTCCAGGTGGCGCGTTCCAAAGGCTTTGAAGGCATGGCCATCTCGCCGGACGGCAGTAAGCTGTATCCGCTGCTGGAAGGGGCATTGTGGGACGGTGAGCAGTTCGAGAACGTTGACGGAAAACGCTACCTGCGTGTGCTGGAGTTCGATGCCAAACAGCAGGCCTGGACTGGTCGCAGCTGGCAGTACGTGCTGGAAGACAACCAGAACGCCATCGGCGACTTCAATATGATAGATGATACCCACGGACTGGTGATCGAGCGTGATAACGGCGAAGGCACGGCGGATAAAGCCTGCGTCGCCGGCGCGCCGACCAACAACTGCTTCAGTCAAGTAGCCAGGTTCAAACGGGTGTATAAAATTGCTTTCTCGGACACTAACGTCGGAAAACCTGTCGAAAAACTGGGCTATATTGACCTGATGAAGATTCAGGATCCGAACAAGCTGGCACGCAAGCCGCTGAACGACGGTGTGCTGACCTTCCCGTTCTTCACCATCGAGAACGTGGATGTGGTTGACACTAACCACATCATCGTAGGCAACGATAATAACTTCCCGTTTTCCTCCAGCCGCTGGCCTAATATGGCGGATGACAACGAGTTTATTCTACTGGATGTGAAGGATTTTCTGAAGTAGGGGGAAGAGCATCTTACGATACTCCTCGCTAATTTAAAAACGAACGGTGCTGAGCACCGTTTTTAATCACCTCGCCAGAACCTACCAGAATATGATGTTGGTTTATTATCACTGATTCATGGGGAGCACCCAGCGCTTCGGCGGTTTTTTATGTCTTTAAAGCAGTAGCGGTAGGGTCGCGCTGGCTGTTTTCTGGCTCACCTCGCTGTACTGGTCATCCAGCGCAATCAGCGATGTGGTGAGTAGCTCTACCAACAGCATCACTCCCACTTTGGCAGTCAGCGCGCCGGCACTCAAGGGTCCTTCCGGTTTGGCCGCGACCAGTTGAATATCACTCAGCGAAGCTAACGGACTGCGCGGTGTATTACTCAGCGCCAGTACACGCACACCTTGCTTACGCGCTAGTTTTACGACATGCAGCAGATCGCGCGTGGATCCAGAACTGGAAATCGCCACCACGAACGTGTTTTTACTAAGTGTTGTGGCGTTCATGGCAGCACGATGCATATCGCTGAACAATTGTGCGGGTTTCCCCAGACGCAGGAGTTTATAATGTAAATACTCCCCCAGAATGGCACTGGCTGCTACGCCATAAATCTGCACTGACTGAGCCTGATGCAGTGCAAGCGCGGCTGCTTCCAGCAAGGCTCTGTCGAGTAATTTTGCTGTGTCCTGTATTGCTTGCACGGATTCATTGACCACATTGTCAATCTCATCACCGCCGTGCTCTACAAACTGTACTTGTCGGAGATCGAGTGCCAGCGCCATTTTGAATTCGTTATAGCCCTTACACCCAAGCGTTCGGCACAGACGTGTGACGCTAGCCTCGCTGGTGCCGCGTTCACGCGCAAGTTCGGTAATCGTCAGGTAGACAACTTTTGCCGGATCGCTAAGTACAAACTCTCCCAGCTTCTGTTGTGTTCGGCTATATCCATCAACGCTCTGGCGCAATCTCAGCAGCAGGATTTCATTTTCTGAGATGTAAAATCCTTAATGCGTTTATCTGTTGATAGTGTGACGGAAAGGAGGGGATTGATGCCAGACATTTTAAAAAAGTATGATCGACTTCTTAGATTTTGATGGTGATTTTTATTTATAAGAATAATTATGGTAAAAATTTTCATCAAAAATCGAGGAGATGATAAAATGATGCAAATGTTTAGCGGCGCTTCATCGGGGGGATGGTTTGAAAAAGCGCAGCGGTTCGGAAAATCCTTCATGCTGCCGATTGCGGTATTGCCCGCAGCAGGGCTGTTATTAGGGATTGGTGGCGCGTTGTCAAATCCAAACACGTTGACGGCTTATCCGTTTTTAGATGCCGACTGGTTGCAGGCAATATTCACAATCATGACCAGCGCAGGATCTATTGTGTTTGCCAACCTGTCGGTACTCTTTGCAGTCGGCGTCGCCGTGGGGCTGGCGAAATCGGATAAAGGCACTGCCGGGCTTGCGTCATTGCTGGCGTTTCTGGTGATGAATGCCACCATCAACGCCTTATTAACGCTCAACGGAACGCTGGCGCACAAGAACCCCGCTTCAGTTGGCCAGGGGATGACGCTTGGTATTCAGACACTGGAAACTGGTGTGTTTGGTGGGGTGGTGATTGGTCTCGTCACCTGCACTTTACATAGCCGTTTCAATAAAGTCTCACTACCTCAGTTTCTCGGTTTTTTTAGTGGTTCTCGTTTTGTACCCATTATCAGCTCCCTTGCCGCGATAGTAGTGGGTGCGGTTATGACGGTGGTGTGGCCGCATTTCCAGAAACTCATTTTTGGACTGGG
>JAEWKH010000108.1 GCA_023386155.1 Pseudomonadota bacterium | reverse complement strand
GCGTGGTGAAGCTGCCTGAGGGCACCGAGATGGTGATGCCGGGCGACAACATCACGATGGAGGTCGAGCTGATCGCTCCGATCGCCATGGAAGAGAAGCTGCGCTTCGCCATCCGCGAGGGCGGCCGTACCGTCGGCGCCGGCGTCGTCGCCGCCGTGATGGACTGATACCGATCCAGGTGGCGGGTTTCCGCCGCCTGTTGACCGCCGGAGGAGTGTAGCTCAATCGGCTAGAGCACCGGTCTCCAAAACCGGGGGTTGGGGGTTCGAGTCCCTCCACTCCTGCCAGCGGTCGACAAAGTGGGCGTTTTGCGTTAGAGAAGCGCCCCATAGATGGTTTGAACAGGTGGCGCGGGGCTTGGAAAGCAGCCTCGCGCCCCTTCAATTTGGGCTCAAGCGTGCCCTTAGAGGACGTTCGCAGCCGCTCTCAAGGTGATGTGGACGCAAGGGAAATGGCGAAGACGAACCCGTTCGATTTCATACAGCAGGTCCGCTCGGAAGCCGCGAAGGTGACCTGGCCGACCCGCAAGGAAACCATGATCACGACCGCCATGGTGTTCGTGATGGTGGTGCTTGCCAGCCTGTTCTTCCTGGTCGTCGATCAGGCGATCGGCTGGGGCGTCCGCTCGGTGATCCTTGGGCTTGGCGGTTAAGGGGTGGATGCAATGACGAAGCGTTGGTACATCGTCCACGCCTATTCGAATTTCGAGAACAAGGTCGCCCAGTCGATCAAGGACCAGGCGGCGCAGCGCGGCCTGGAAGACAAGTTCGACGAGGTCATGGTCCCGACCGAGAAGGTCGTCGAGGTGCGCCGCGGCCGCAAGGTCGATACCGAACGCAAGTTCTTCCCCGGCTACGTCCTGGTGAAGTGCGACCTGACCGACGAGGTCTACCACCTCATCAAGAACACGCCCAAGGTGACGGGCTTCCTGGGTGCGGACAAGTCCAAGCCGGTTCCGATCCCGGATCGTGAAGCCGAGCGGATCAAGGGCCAGGTGGCCGAGGGTGTCGACCACCCCAAGCCGTCCGTCAGCTTCGAGATCGGCGAGCAGGTCCGCGTCTCCGACGGTCCGTTCGCGTCGTTCAACGGCGTCGTCGAGGAAGTCGACGATGCCCGGGCCCGCCTCAAGGTGGCGGTTTCCATCTTCGGCCGCGCGACGCCGGTCGAACTCGAATACGGCCAGGTCGAGAAGATCTGACCGAAAGGAAGCGGCACTTCATCGGTGGCGCTTTCCGGGCCCCTCGAGAGGGGCTTTCATCCGCGGGAGGTCTGCCCGGTCGCCAGCCGGGGCCAACAGGCCGCACCGCGATCTGCAACTGCCATTCCGCTCGGTAGGCGCCGGGCGGTTGGCCCATTGGGAGCAGTCCTATGGCAAAGAAAATTGCGGGCTACGTTAAGCTTCAAGTGCCCGCCGGCGCGGCCAACCCGTCGCCGCCGATCGGTCCGGCGCTCGGTCAGCGCGGCCTGAACATCATGGAATTCTGCAAGGCCTTCAACGCGAAGACCTCGCAGATGGAGAAGGGCACCCCGATCCCGGTGATCATCACCGCGTATCAGGATCGTTCCTTCACCTTCGAGATGAAGCAGCCCCCGGTCTCGTACTTCCTCAAGAAGGCCGCGAAGATCGAAAAGGGTTCGCAGACTCCCGGCAAGGGCAGCAATGTCGGCCGCGTGACCCGCGACCAGATCCGCGAGATCGCCGAGAAGAAGATGGCCGATCTCAACTGCGACACCGTTGAATCCGCCATGGCCATGATCGAGGGCTCCGCGCGCTCGATGGGCATGGAAGTGGCGTAAGGAGGGCACGATGGCTGTTAAGGAAGGTAAGCGCATCAGCGCCGCCCGCGAGGGCATCGATGCCGCCAAGCTCTACCCGATCCAGGACGCGGTGAAGCTGATCAAGGAACGCGCCAAGGCGAAGTTCGACGAGACCATCGAGGTCTCGATGAACCTCGGCGTCGATCCCCGCCACGCCGACCAGATGGTCCGCGGCGTCTGCAACCTGCCGAACGGTTCCGGCCGTACGGTCCGCGTTGCCGTCTTCGCCCGCGGCGCCAAGGCCGACGAGGCCAAGGCTGCCGGTGCGGACATCGTGGGTGCCGAAGAGCTGTTCGAGACCGTCAACGGCGGCACGATCGACTTCGATCGCTGCATCGCCACCCCGGACATGATGCCGCTCGTCGGCCGCCTCGGTAAGGTTCTCGGCCCGCGCGGCCTGATGCCGAACCCGAAGGTCGGAACGGTCACCATGGACGTGAAGGGCGCCGTCGAGGCCGCCAAGGGCGGCGCCGTCGAGTTCCGCGTCGAGAAGGCCGGCATCGTCCATGCCGGCATCGGCAAGGCCTCCTTCGACGAGGGCAAGCTGGTGGAGAACATCAAGGCTTTCGCCGATGCCGTCTCCAAGGCGAAGCCCACCGGCGCCAAGGGAACCTACATCCAGCGCGTCGCAATCTCCTCGACGATGGGCCCGGGCGTGAAGGTCGATCCCGCCTCGGTGATCGGCGGCTGATCGAGCCGTTGCCATGAAAATTGGGAAAGCCCGGCCTCGTGCCGGGCTTTTTCGTTTCCGAGTCCCATTTCGGGCCGTCTTCGTGCAAAAAGTTTCGGCGGGGTGTCGATCCGGACGATGCCCGTTCGTCGTAGGAACAGGAGAGCCCGTGCGGCCTCCTGGAACCCATGGAGATCAGACGATGCGCGTAATGGTGATGGTGAAGGCGACCGAGGACAGCGAAGCGGGCGTGATGCCCACGATCGAACTTTTCGAGGCCATGGGCCGGTTCAACGAAGAGCTGGTGAAGGCCGGCATTCTCCTGACGGGCGACGGGCTCAAGCCGTCCTCGCAGGGCAAGCGGGTCGCCTTCGACGGCCCGAGCCGCACCGTCATCGACGGGCCCTTCGCCGAGACCCGCGAACTCGTCGCCGGATTCTGGGTCTGGGAGGTCAAGGACATGGACGAAGCGGTCGAATGGGTGAAACGCTGTCCCAACCCGATGTTCGGCCCGAGCGAGATCGAGATCCGGCCGTTCTACGAGATGGCGGATTTCGGCGATGTCGTGACGCCGGAAATCGCCGAGCGCGACAAGCGCCTTCGCGAGAGGATCTCAGGCCAGTGAGCCTGATGGCCGGCGCCCCGAGGCCGGCGCGAGCACAGCCTTGACGGCAACCGACGAATCCCACCGGGCGATCGAGGCGATCTTCCGGATCGAGCGGGCCAGGCTCATCGCACGCCTGGCCCGGATGGTGCGCGACGTCGGTCTTGCCGAAGAGCTGGCGCAGGATGCCTTCGTCACCGCCCTGTCCGATTGGCCGAAAACGGGCATACCGGTCAATCCCGGCGCCTGGCTGACCGCCGCCGCCAAGCGCCGGGCCATCGATCTCCTGCGGCGTGACCGGATGCTCGCGCACAAGCATGCCGAGATCGGTCGCGACCCTTCGGGTGAGGCCGAGAATGTCATCGAGGCAATCGAGGCGGCCATGGACGACGATGTCGGCGATGAATTGCTGGGCCTGATCTTCACCGCCTGCCATCCCGTCCTCTCTCCGGATGCGAGAGTCGCCCTGACCCTGCGCCTCATCGGCGGGCTGACGACGGACGAGATCGCCCGGGCCTACCTCGTCAGCGAGGCGACCGTCGCCCAGCGCATCGTTCGGGCGAAACGGGCCCTCGCCAAGGCCGGCCTGCGCTTCGAGGTGCCGCGTGGCAAGGAGCGTCAGGAGCGCCTCGCCTCGGTGCTGGAGGTCATTTATCTGATCTTCAACGAGGGCTACGCGGCCACCGCGGGCGCGGATCTGACCCGTCCGGCCCTCTGCGCCGAGGCTCAGCGCCTGGCGCGCATCCTCGCCGGTCTCGCTCCCGACGAGCCGGAGGTCTTCGGTCTTCTCGCGCTGCTGGAGATACAGGCCTCCCGACTGGCGGCGCGCCTCGGCCCCGATGGCATGCCGGTTCCCCTGACCGAGCAGAACCGGGCCCGGTGGGACCGGCTTCTGATTCACCGGGGCTTGTCCGCTCTGGAGCGTGCGGAAGCCCTGGGCGGTGCCCACGGGCCCTATGCCTTGCAGGCCGCGCTCGCGGCCTGCCATGCCCGGGCGTACAGGGCGGAGGAGACGGATTGGACGAGGATCGCCGCCCTTTATGACATTCTGCGTCTTGTCATGCCGTCGCCTGTGGTCGACCTCAACCGGGCGGTGGCCCATAGCATGGCCTTCGGCCCCGAGGCCGGCCTGATCCTCGTGGACGGGATCGATCCGGCCAGCCTGCCTCATTATGCGCCCCTGCCGGCCGCGAAAGGGGATTTCCTGCTCCGGGCCGGCCGACCGGCCGAAGCCAGGATCCAGTTCGAGCTTGCGGCCCGACTCAGCCGCAACGAGCGTGAAAAGGCCTTTCTTCTTGGACGGGCGGCCGCCTGCTGACCGGCCGCGCCGCTTAAGGCAATCGTGCGAAAAAGTGGACCCGGTTTTTCGCCCTCAACGATGCGCTCTCTCTATAGAGCGGAGCATCGGATCCGATGCTCTAAGAGGCAATCTCGCCCCGGACGAGAGGGCATCCCCGGCGAACCCCTTGAAAGCGAAGCTTGGGGTCATCACATTGTTGCAGACAGGTCCTCAAGGCAGTCCGGGGATCCGGAGGCTCAGGAAGCGGGTAGGGCGGTTCTGATGTTCCCTTTGGGAAAGAAGAGCGTCTGGTCGGCGGCCGAATGAAACGACGTATCGTCAATTAACGCTGCGAGCCGGCAAAAAGCCTCTTGGCAAATGCTTCAGAAAGGCTTAATAGAACCCGTTGAGTTTCCAACATATGCCGAGGCTCCGCTTTTGCGTGAGCTTCTGGCTGCGAATCCGTCCCGGAGACGGGGCGGTGACAAGCCGGCGAGCCAAAGGGCAACCTTTGGCGCGTTCCGGCTATGTCCTGTCCGAGACTGCAGGTGCCGGCTTGCCGGTTTAATTCGAAAGGGCCTGCATAGACGGGGAAGCCGAGTTTAACACCTGATCAACGCAGGTGAAGAGAGTCGGTTCGAACCATCTCACCCGGTGCGCCGCCAGGCGTCATTTGGGGGACAGGGCTTGCGAGAGCGTCGTTCAGGGATGCCCTCGGATGCAAGTCCGGGCCTTGAACGGCAAATGCAACCGGCGGATTTTTTCCGCCAACCGGAGAGAGCCCAGTGGAAAGAGCAGCAAAGCGCGAGCTCGTCTCGACTCTCAACGACGTGTTTAGCACCACGAGCGTTGTCGTCGTCGCCCACTATGCTGGCCTCACGGTCGCCGACATGCAGAAGCTGCGCGCGCAGATGAAGCAGGCCGGCGCCACCGTGAAGGTCGCAAAAAACAGCCTCGCCAAAATCGCTCTCGAAGGCAAGGACGTCGCGTCCATCTCGGGCCTCATGAAAGGTCCGACCCTGATCGCTTATTCGAGCGATCCGGTCGCGGCGCCCAAGGTCGCTGTCGATTTCGCCAAGGGTAACGACAAGCTCGTGATCCTCGGCGGCGCAATGGGCACGACCGCCCTGAACGTGGACGGAGTGAAGGCACTTGCCACTCTGCCGTCCCTCGATGAACTGCGCGGCAAGCTGGTCGGCCTCATCCAGGCCCCGGCCACCAAGATCGCACAGCTCAGCACTGCGCCGGCGGCGAAGCTCGCCCGCGTATTCGGGGCCTATGCCAAGACAGGCGAAGCGGCGTGAGGCCGTAACCTCAACCATCAAACCGTTCGAACCGAACTTAAGGAACTAAGAAATGGCTGATCTTGCCAAGCTCGTTGACGATCTTTCGTCGCTGACCGTTCTCGAGGCCGCCGAGCTCTCGAAGATGCTCGAAGAGAAGTGGGGCGTTTCCGCCGCTGCGGCTGTTGCCGTCGCTGCTGCTCCCGGCGCTGCTGCCGGCGCTGCTCCTGCTGAAGAGCAGACCGAGTTCACGGTCGTCCTGGCTTCCGCCGGCGACAAGAAGATCGAGGTCATCAAGGAAGTCCGTGGCATCACGGGCCTGGGCCTGAAGGAAGCTAAGGACCTCGTCGAAGGTGCGCCGAAGCCCGTCAAGGAAGGCGTTTCCAAGGACGAAGCCGAGAAGATCAAGGCGACCCTCGAGAAGGTCGGCGCCAAGGTCGAGCTTAAGTAATTTTACGGCCCTTCAGGGTCGTGAGGTTACCCCCGAGCAATCGGGGCTCAAAACACACGGTCCCAGGCGATTTTGCCTGGGGCCGTTGTGTCGTCAAAGAGGCCGGGCTTCTTGATGGCACGTCGGCAGGTCTGAGAAACGACTTGAATTCTTGCGGTTAGCGGGCGGATTGAGCCGCCGGGCGGCTAATCGAGGAGCCTGACGCTCGGGGTTCTCGATTAGCCGTGTATGAGGAACGAGGTCCAGATGGCCAACACACTGATCGGCCGGAAGCGCATTCGCAAGTTCTTCGGGAAAATCAAGGAAGTGGCGGAGATGCCGAACCTGATCGAGGTTCAGAAGGCATCCTACGACCAGTTCCTGATGGTCGAAGAGCCAAAGGGTGGCCGGCCGGAAGAGGGCTTGCAAGCCGTCTTCAAATCGGTTTTCCCGATTTCGGACTTTTCGAATACTGCCCTGCTCGAATTCGTGAAGTACACGTTCGAGCCCCCCAAATACGACGTAGACGAGTGCCGCCAGCGGGGCATGACCTTCGCTGCGCCGCTCAAGGTCACGCTGCGCCTCATCGTGTTCGATGTGGACCCGGATACCGGCGCCCGCTCCGTGAAGGACATCAAGGAGCAGGACGTCTACATGGGCGACATGCCGCTCATGACGGACAACGGCACCTTCATCGTGAACGGGACCGAGCGCGTCATCGTCTCCCAGATGCACCGTTCGCCCGGCGTGTTCTTCGATCACGACAAGGGCAAGACGCACTCCTCGGGCAAGCTGCTGTTCGCCGCCCGCATCATCCCGTATCGCGGTTCCTGGCTCGACATCGAGTTCGACGCCAAGGACATCGTCTACGCGCGTATCGACCGCAAGCGTAAGATCCCGGCCACGTCGCTGCTCTACGCTCTCGGCCTCGACGGGGAGGAGATCCTCGACACCTTCTACAACCACATCACCTACACGCGTGATGGGGATGCCTGGTCCGTGCCGTTCGATGCCGAGCGCATGAAGGGCTTCAAGGCCTCCGTGGACCTGATCGACGCCAAGTCCGGCGAAATCGTCCTCGAGGCCGGCAAGAAGCTGACAGCGCGCGCCGCCCGCCAGCTCGCCGAGAAGGGCCTCAAGAACCTGCGCGCGACGGACGAGGACCTCTACGGCCAGTACATCGCGGAAGACCTCGTGAATCCCTCCTCCGGCGAGATCTATGCCGAGGCGGGCGACGAGATCACCGAGAAGCTGCTGAAGGGTCTGGAAGAGGCCGGGTTCACCGAGATTCCGGTGCTCGACATCGACCACGTCACCGTAGGCCCCTACATCCGCAACACGCTCGCCATCGACAAGGCCTCCTCCCGCGAGGACGCCCTGTTCGACATCTACCGCGTCATGCGTCCGGGGGAGCCGCCGATCCTCGAGACGGCGGAGGCCATGTTCAACTCGCTGTTCTTCGATCCCGAGCGCTACGACCTCTCGGCGGTCGGCCGCGTAAAGATGAACATGCGCCTCGACCTCGACGCCGAGGACACCGTGCGCACGCTTCGCCGCGAGGACATCCTCGCGGTCACGAAGGCGCTCGTGGACCTGCGCGACGGCAAGGGCGAGATCGACGACATCGACCACCTCGGCAACCGCCGCGTGCGCTCGGTTGGCGAGCTCATGGAGAACCAGTACCGTCTGGGCCTCCTGCGCATGGAGCGCGCCATCAAGGAGCGCATGTCGTCGGTCGACATCGACACCGTCATGCCGCAGGACCTGATCAACGCGAAGCCAGCGGCCGCCGCCGTGCGCGAGTTCTTCGGCTCCTCGCAGCTCTCGCAGTTCATGGACCAGACGAACCCGCTCTCGGAAGTCACGCACAAGCGTCGCCTCTCGGCCCTCGGCCCGGGCGGTCTGACCCGCGAGCGTGCCGGCTTCGAGGTGCGCGACGTGCACCCGACGCATTACGGCCGCATCTGCCCGATCGAGACACCGGAAGGCCCGAACATCGGTCTGATCAACTCCCTGGCCACCTTCGCCCGCGTCAACAAGTACGGCTTCATCGAGACGCCGTTCCGCCGCGTGCGCGACAGCCGCGTGACGGACGAGGTGATCTACCTCTCCGCCATGGAGGAGGCGAAGTACAACATCGCCCAGGCGAACTCGACGCTCGATGCCAACGGCACCCTGACGGAAGAGCTCGTGATCTGCCGTCGCGCCGGTGAAAACATCGTCGCGGCTCCCGATCGCGTCGACCTGATGGAAGTGTCGCCGAAGCAGCTCGTGTCGGTCGCGGCCGCGCTCATCCCGTTCCTCGAGAACGACGACGCGAACCGCGCTCTCATGGGCTCGAACATGCAGCGCCAGGCCGTTCCCCTGGTCCAGGCGGACGCTCCGTTCGTCGGCACCGGCATGGAAGCGGTCGTGGCCCGCGACTCGGGTGCCGCCATCGCGGCCCGCCGCACCGGCATCGTCGACCAGGTGGACGCGACCCGTATCGTTATCCGCGCGACGGAGAACACGGATCCGACCCGTCCGGGCGTCGACATCTACCGCCTTCAGAAGTTCCAGCGCTCCAACCAGTCGACCTGCATCACGCAGAAGCCGCTGGTCCGCGCCGGCGACATGGTCCGTAAGGGCGACATCATCGCCGACGGCCCGTCGACGGAGTACGGCGAGCTGGCGCTCGGCCGGAACGTGCTCGTCGCGTTCATGCCGTGGAACGGCTACAACTTCGAAGACTCGATCCTCCTTTCCGAGCGCATCGTGAAGGAAGACGTGTTCACCTCGATCCACATCGAGGAGTTCGAGGTGATGGCCCGCGACACGAAGCTGGGTCCTGAGGAAATCACGCGCGACATTCCGAACGTTTCGGAAGAGGCGCTGAAGAACCTCGACGAAGCCGGCATCGTCTATATCGGCGCCGAGGTCCATGCGGGCGACATCCTCGTCGGCAAGATCACGCCGAAGGGCGAGAGCCCGATGACGCCGGAAGAGAAGCTCCTGCGCGCCATCTTCGGCGAGAAGGCCTCCGACGTCCGCGATACCTCGCTGCGCGTGCCCCCGGGCGTGACCGGCACCATCGTGGAAGTGCGCGTCTTCAACCGTCACGGCGTCGACAAGGACGAGCGTGCCCAGGCCATCGAGCGCGAGGAGATCGAGCGTCTCGCGAAGGACCGCGACGACGAGCAGGCGATCCTCGACCGCAACACCTATGCGCGCCTGGCCGAGATCCTCTCGGGCAAGAGCGGCGTTGCGGGCCCGAAGGGCTACAAGAAGGACGCGAAGATCACCCGCGAGCTCCTCAACGAGTATCCGCGGTCGCAATGGTGGCAGTTCGCGGTCGAAGACGATGCTCTGATGACCGAGATCGAGGCCATGCAGAAGCAGTACGACGAGTCGAAGAAGCGCCTCGAGCAGCGCTTCCTCGACAAGGTCGAGAAGCTTCAGCGCGGCGACGAGCTGCCTCCGGGCGTCATGAAGATGGTCAAGGTCTTCGTAGCCGTGAAGCGCAAGATCCAGCCGGGCGACAAGATGGCCGGCCGTCACGGCAACAAGGGTGTCGTGTCGCGCATCGTTCCGATCGAGGACATGCCGTTCCTCGAGGACGGCACCCACGCGGACATCGTGCTCAACCCGCTCGGCGTGCCGAGCCGCATGAACGTGGGTCAGATCCTCGAGACGCATCTCGGCTGGGCTGCTGCCGGGCTCGGCAAGCAGGTCGCTCAGGCGGTCGACGCCTACATGAAGTCGGGCAAGGCCAACGCGCTGCGCGAGCAGCTCGTGTCGATCTACGGCAACCTGCCGGAGATCGAGCAGGCTTCGGACGAGGAACTCGTCGAGCTCGGCAACAAGCTGCGCCGCGGCGTTCCGTTCGCCACGCCCGTCTTCGACGGCGCGAAGGAGGCGGACATCGAGGCGATGCTCGAAAAGGCCGGGTTGAACCCGTCGGGTCAGGTGACGCTCTATGACGGCAAGACCGGCGAGGCTTTCGACCGCAAGGTGACCGTGGGCTACATCTACATGCTGAAGCTCCACCACCTCGTGGACGACAAGATCCACGCCCGCTCCATCGGCCCCTACAGCCTCGTGACCCAGCAGCCGCTGGGCGGCAAGGCCCAGTTCGGTGGCCAGCGCTTCGGCGAAATGGAGGTCTGGGCACTGGAAGCCTACGGCGCCGCCTACACCCTGCAGGAAATGCTCACGGTCAAGTCGGACGACGTGGCCGGCCGTACGAAGGTCTACGAGGCCATCGTGCGCGGCGACGACACGTTCGAGTCGGGCATCCCGGAGAGCTTCAATGTTCTCGTGAAGGAAATGCGCTCGCTCGGCCTCAACGTGGAGCTGACCAATTCCAAGAAGGCGGCCAACGAGGCGGATCAGCTGCCTCCGTCCGAGGCCGCGGAGTAAGCGCTTAATAAGTTGACGTTCGGCCGCGGCTCGAGATGCCGCGGCCCCATGCAATTGCCGGTGAGGGTGCTTATCTCAGCGCCCTTCAGCCCAGGAGACGGCGATGAATCAAGAGGTCATGAATCTCTTCAACCAGACGGCCCAGCCGCAGAGCTTCGATCAGATCAAGATCTCGATCGCGAGCCCTGAGAAGATTCTGTCCTGGTCCTACGGCGAGATCAAGAAGCCGGAGACCATCAACTACCGTACGTTCAAGCCCGAGCGCGACGGCCTGTTCTGCGCGCGCATTTTCGGTCCCATCAAGGACTACGAGTGCCTGTGCGGCAAGTACAAGCGCATGAAGTACAAGGGCGTGATCTGCGAGAAGTGCGGCGTCGAGGTGACGCTGGCCCGCGTCCGTCGCGACCGCATGGGCCATATCGAGCTCGCCGCGCCCGTCGCTCACATCTGGTTCCTGAAGTCCCTGCCGAGCCGCATCGGTCTGCTGCTCGACATGACCCTGAAGGATCTGGAGCGCATCCTCTATTTCGAGTCCTACATCGTTGTCGATGCGGGCCTGACGCCCCTCAAGGACCGTCAGCTCCTCACCGAGGAGGAATACATCCGTGCTCAGGACGAGTACGGCGAGGATTCCTTCACGGCCATGATCGGCGCCGAGGCGATCCGCCGGATCCTGCAGGAACTCGACCTGGAGAAGACCGCGCAGGACATCCGCGAGGAGATCGCGGTCACCACGTCCGAGCTGAAGCCCAAGAAGCTCATGAAGCGCCTCAAGATCATCGAGGCCTTTGTCCAGTCCGGCAACAAGCCGGAATGGATGATCATGACGGTCGTTCCGGTGATCCCGCCGGACCTGCGTCCGCTCGTGCCGCTCGATGGCGGCCGCTTCGCGACCTCGGACCTGAACGATCTCTATCGCCGCGTCATCAACCGCAACAACCGCCTGAAGCGCCTGATGGAGCTGCGCGCGCCGGACATCATCGTCCGCAACGAGAAGCGCATGCTCCAGGAGGCCGTCGACGCCCTGTTCGACAACGGCCGCCGCGGCCGCGTCATCACCGGCGCCAACAAGCGCCCGCTGAAGTCGCTCGCCGACATGCTGAAGGGCAAGCAGGGCCGCTTCCGCCAGAACCTGCTCGGCA
>JAEWKH010000078.1 GCA_023386155.1 Pseudomonadota bacterium | reverse complement strand
TCCCTCGGCAGGGCCGCCACCGTGGCGAGCAGTTCCTGCCGCTCGGCTTCCGGCACGCCGGCGGCCGGCTCGTCGAGGAGCAGCACGCGCGGCCGACAGGCAAAGGCGACGGCGATCTCCAGAAGTCGCTGCTTGCCGTAGGCCAGGTTCGCGGTGCGTTCGTCGAGCACGTCGACGAGGCGAAAGCGCTGGGCGATCTCGACGATCTCATCGACGATCTCGTGCTTGCTGCCGGTCACGCGCCACCAGTCGCGTCCCCCGCCCATGCGCTCAGACACGGCAAGGCCCAAGGTCTCGAGCGGTGTCATGGCCGGAAAGAGCTGGTTGATCTGGAAGGTGCGGGCAAGCCCCCGCTGGACCCGCAATTCAGGCCGCAGGCGCGTGATGTCCTCTCCTTCCAGCAGGATCTGCCCGGAGGTCGGCGCGAGCACGCCGGTGAGGAGATTGATGAAAGTCGTCTTGCCAGCGCCGTTTGGTCCGATGAGAGCATGGCGGGCGCCCTGCTCCAGCTTGAACGACACGCTGTCCGTCGCCACAAGGCCACCGAACCGCTTGACGAGGCCCTTGGTTTCGAGGGCTGCCGCCATATCAGACCTCCCGCGCTTTCGTTGTCGGCAGGGCTTGCGCAGGCCCAGCAAGGCTGCGCCCGGACCGCGGCAACAGGGCCCGAACGCGATCCGTCAACCGCTCGCGACCCGCCAGGACGAGCAGGACAAGGATCAACCCGATCCAGAATTGCCAGTATTGCGGCGTCCAGGCGGAGAGAACATCCTGCAGAACCTTGAAGAAGACGGCGCCGATGAGCCCGCCATAGAGGTAGCCGACGCCACCGATCACGAGGACCAGCATCACATCGGCCGAGCGGTGGAAGGCGAGCACATCGAGGGACACGAACTGAGTGGTCTGCGCCAGCAATGCGCCGGCCACGCCCGCATAGGCGGCAGCCAGCGTATAGATCGCCACGAGGCGGCGATTGACCGGAATGCCGACCGCGCGGGCGCGAAGAGGGTTGTCGCGGATCGAGCGCAGCGACAGGCCGAAGGGCGAAACGGCGATCCTGCGCGCCAGAACGAACAGCACGAAGGTCACCACGAGACTGTAGGTGTAGGCGACCGTCCCGAAGATGTCGAACTCGAACAATCCGAGGATCGGCCCCATGCTTATACCCTGGAGGCCATCGGCGCCTCCCGTGAGCCACGACATCTGGTTGGCGAGTTCGCCGAGGACGAGCGCGACGCCCAGAGTCACCATCAGCTTCGTGAGGTCCGAGCCGCGCAGGACGAGGAAACTGGTCGCGAACCCGAGGATCGCCGCGGCAACCGCCGCGACGCCCAGGCCGATGAGAGGTTCACCGATGCCGTTCCTGGCGAGAATGCCGGCCGCATAGGCGCCAAGGCCGAAGAAGGCCGCGTGGCCCAGGGACACGATGCCGGCATAGCCCAGGATCAGATCCAGAGACAGGGCGAACAGGCCGATGATCGCGATCTCGTTGAGAATGAGATGGCGCTCGGGCAGCAGGAACAGGGTCGCTGCCGCCACGAGCCAGAAGGCAATCTCGCCCAAGCCCCATCGTCCCTTCCGACTGAGAGACGCCCTGACGTTATCGGCAGTATCGGACGGCATCAGCGTGCTTCCTATCGGTTCAGCGCGCACGGGCGAAGAGCCCCTGTGGGCGAAGAACGAGAATGACGATCATGAGCGTGTAGATGACGAAGGCCCCCAGGCTGGGCACATAGTACTTGCCGGCCACGTCGGCGATCCCGAGCAGCAGGGAGGCCAGGAAGGGGCCGGTGATACTCGTGGTGCCACCGACGGTGACGACGATCAGGAAGTAGATCATGAACTTGAGCGGGAATGTGGGATCGAGGCCCAGAATCTCGGCGCCCAGGGCTCCTCCTAAGCCGGCGAGCCCCGAGCCGACCGCGAAGGTCGTCGCAAAGATCATGCTCACGTTGATGCCGAGCCCGCGGGCAACGCGCGGGTCGTCCACGGCGGCCCTCAGCCGGCTGCCGAAACGGGTACGGGTGAGGATGAACTGCAGGGCGATCACGAGAACGCCGCACACGGCTATGATGAAGCTTCGATACAGGCCGACCTGGATGCCGAGCACCTCGACCCGTCCCTGCAACCAGGATGGCAGCTGAATGAGCTGCTGCTGGGACCCCATCGCATAATCGACCGCGGCCACGGCCATGAACACCAGGCCGATGGAGAACAGAACCTGATCGAGGTGGCTGCGTGCATAAAGGCGCCTGTACAGGGTCCGCTCGAGCACGAGCCCCGCGAGTGCCGGCACGATGAAGGCCAGCGGCAGGGTCAGCAGGAACGGTACGCCGTACCAGTTCATCAAAACGGCCGTCACATAGCCGCCGGCCATGGCGAAGGCGCCGTGAGCCAGGTTGACGAAGTTCATCAGTCCGAGCGTGACGGCAAGCCCGCAGGCCAGCACGAAGAGCAGCATGCCATAGGCGATACCGTCAAAGAGGATGGTCAGCACCGTTCTCTCCAGGAAGAACGAGGCAGGCGCTGCCCTCTGGTAGCGCCTGCCATATGGTTGTCAGTTGGACTTGGCGGCTTTCACCGGGTCCTTGACATTCGGGATGGTGGCGAATTCCACATTGTAGAGCTCGCCGTCCTTGCGCTCGACCTTGCGCACATAAATGTTCTGAATGATGTCGCGGGTCTGCGGATCGATGGAGACCGGACCGCGCGGGCTCGTCCAGCTCATGCCCTTCATGGCGTCGATCAGGGCCTGGCCGCCCACGCCGTTGGTCTTCTTCAGCCCTTCATAGATCAGGTGCATGCCGTCATAGCCGCCCACCGCCATGAAGTTCGGCCGCATGCCGTTGTTGGCCTTCTTGAAGGCCTCCACGAATGCCTTGTTCTCGTGGCTGTCATGGGCGGCGGAATAATGCTGGGTCGTGATCGCGCCCAGCGCCACATCGCCCATATTGTTGAGCAGATCGTCGTCCGTCACGTCGCCGGGGCCGATCAGCCTGACGCCGCTCTTGTCGAGGCCGCGCTCGACGAACTGCTTCATGAACTGCGCCCCGACCCCGGAAGGCACGAACACGAACAGGGCATCGGGCTTGGCGTCGATTACCTTTTGCAGGAACGGCGAGAAGTCCGGGTTCGCGAGCGGCACCCGCAGGTTCTCCACCTGCCCTCCCTTCGCCGTGAAGGCTCCCGTAAAGGCCTTCTCGGCATCGATGCCCGGCCCGTAATCGGACACGAGGGTGACGACCTTCTTGAGGCCGTTCTGCGCAGCCCAGTCGGCCATCGGCACCGTGGCCTGCGGGAGGGTGAAGCTGGTGCGCACGATATAGGGCGAAGCCTCGGTGATGGTTGCGGTGGCAGCCGCCATGACCACGGCCGGCACTTTCGCCTGGGTGGCCAGAGGCGCCGAAGCAAGGGCCAGCGGCGTCAGGCCGAAGCCCGCCATGACGGATATCTTATCGTTGACGATGAGTTCCTGGGCAAGGCGCTTGGTGACGTCGGCCGTGCCGGTATCGTCCTTGACGATGAGCTGGATCTTCTTGCCGGCGACCGTATCGCCCATCTGCTGCATGTAAAGCTTGGCCGCCGCCTCGATCTGGCGGCCCGTCGAGGCGAAGGGGCCGGTCATCGGCAGGATCAGCCCGATCTTGATCGCCTCCTGGGCCGATACCGCCCCGGTCAGGGTCAACAGGGCCGCCGTTGCACTGGCAGCGCTTATGAATGTCCGTCGTAACATGTCTCTCCTCCCTTTTTAGCCTTTACCGGCTTTCTAGTCAGGCACTTTAGGCCTCTTGGTCGGAGCCAGGGAAGGAATATATCTCAACCCCGGTCCAACTATTCAGTCTTGCTCCATTACGTTTCACCAGCTCGCCGCACCGCACCATTGCTTCACTGCTTCGGGATGCCGGCTTTCTCGATCACCGCCCGCCATTTCTCGATATCCGAGCGAAGTCGTGCGCTCAGCTCGGTCGGGGACTCGCTTCGCGCCTCGATGCCGAGATCGAGCAGTCGAGCCTTCACGTCCTCCGCCTTCAGAATCTCCTGCAGGGCCTTGTTGAGGGTATCGATGACGGGCTGAGGCGTTCCCTTGGGTGCGAACAGGGCATTCCATGATGTGACATCGAAACCCTCGATCCCGGACTCCCGCACGGTCGGAACATCCGGCATGGCGGCGGAACGGCGTGGCCCGGACGACGCAAGCGCCCTCACCTGCTTGCCCTCGAGCCCGGACTTCACGGCCGCCTGGCTGTCGATGAGCAGCTGGCTGTCATTCCTGAGCAGCGAGACCAGTGCATCGGGCGTGTTGCGGAATGGCACATGAACGAAGTCGACGCCTGCCTCCGATTTGAAGAGAACTGAGGAGAGGTGCTGGCTGCTGCCGGCCGCGACAGTGGCGACGTTCAGCGCTCCCGGCTTGTCCTTGGCCTGTTGAAGGAAATCCTTGAGGCTCTTGAAGCTCGAGTTCGCGTTGACCACGAAGAGGAAGTCGAACGTTCCCAGGGTGGAGACCGGAACGAAGTCGGTCTGCGGATCGAAGGGCAGGCTGGCGAAGAGCGGCACGCTGATCGCCGTGCCGTTGGTCAGCATGGTCAGGGTGTAACCGTCCGGAGCGCCCGAGAGCGCGGCCCGGGCTGCCGTGATGCCGCCGGCTCCCGGCATGTTCTCGACGATGAAGCGTTGCCCGAGCTTCTCGCTCAGTTTTTCGGATACGATGCGGATCGTGATATCGGCGACACCGCCAGCGCCGAAGGGAACCACCACTTTCACGGGACGCGTGGGATAGGCAGATTGGGCCTGCACAGGAGCGGCTGCGCCAAGGCCAGCCGCGAAGGCGAGAGCCAGCAGCGATCGTCTCGTGATCGTTTCGAGCATGGTGAGTTCCTCCGTGAACGTTCCTATGTGTCGCGCCGCACGCTCTCTCAGCTTTCGTGCAGTGGGTTTTCAGTCCGCAAATCGGAACAGGCGTGCCGGGTTTTCGACAAGCAGCTTGTGCTGAGCGGCCGGGTCCGGCGTATAAAGCGGGATGAGATCGACCAGATCGCCGTCGTCGGGCATAACCGGCACATTCGGGTGCGGCCAGTCCGTTCCCCACAGGACCCGATCCGGCGCGGCGTCGATCAGCGCCTTGCCGAAGGGAGCGACATCGCGGAAGGGCGGTCCCGCCCGTGAGATGCGCTCGGGGCACGTGACCTTGACCCAGCATTTCTCGTCGCGGCGCACGAGGTCCAGAAGAGCCACGAAGGCGGGCTGGTCGAGGCCGAGGCTCGCATCGACGAGGCCCATGTGATCGAGCACGTAGGGAATGGGCAAGGCCATCAATCGGGGCCTGAATTCGGGCAGCAAAGTTGCGGGAAGATAAAGATCGACATGCCAGTCGAGCGCGGCGATGCGCTCCACGATCCTGTCGAAGGAGGACATGTCCGGCATCTTGCCGAGGCGCGGCAGGAAGGTGAACCTGCATCCGGCGATACCCGCATCGGCGAGGCGCCGGAAATCCCGGTCGGTGAACGTCTCGTCCACGTTCGCGACGCCCTTGTAACGGCCTCCGCTCTGGGCGACGGCATCGGTCACTACCCGGTTGTCGCGCCCATGGGGTGTCGCATTGACGATCACCGCCCGCTCGACCCCCAGGCGCTCATGGAGCGCACGTAACATCTCCAAAGGCGCGTCCGGCGGCGTATAGGGCCGTTCCGGCACATAGGGGTAACGCTCATGGGGACCAAAGATATGGCAGTGCGTATCGCAGGTCTTCGGCGGCAGCTTGAAGGATGGGGCGTGCGGATTGGGATGCGGCGGCGGGATCGGAGGCGCTGACGTCATTCGGATGAGCTGACCTTCATGGAATTCTGGCAGTCCATGAAATGCTTCAGGACTAAAATGAAGCAAATGGTTTATTTTTGGCGATTAGTGAATAAACTTCATATATCAGAGGCGCCATAAGCGGCCTCTCGTCGACTGAGTAAAGACTCATGCGCATCGATTTTCTCGGCCTGCATGCCTTCGTGGCCATTGCGGAACGCGGCAGCTTCCAGCACGCGGCGGCACATCTCAATCTGTCACAGACAGCCCTGAGTCACCGGATCCGCAAGCTGGAGGAGGATCTTGGCGTAAAACTTCTGTCGCGGACCACCCGCGAGGTCTCGCTGACCCAGGCCGGCCTCAATCTCCTTCCAAGGGTCAAGGAAACCATCGAAAGCCTTGCAGAGTCTCTCGACGGGCTTCGCCAGGAGGGGCGAAGCCGCCAGGAGACCCTGTCGATCGGATGTCTTCCCACCATCGCATCCGGCCATCTGCCGAGAGCCCTACGCCGCTTTCAGGAGAGACACCCGGATGTGGTGCTTCGCATCTACGACAACTCGGCAACCGAGATCAGCAACCTCGTTCAGGACGGCACGATAGCCTTCGGCATCACTCTCGTGGCGGCTCATCGGTGGGATTTCGACATCGAGATGCTGATCAAGGATCCCTTCACCCTCGTCTGTCCCGAGGATCATCCGCTGGCATCGCAATCGGACGTGAGCTGGTCCGACCTCACGGAGGAACCCCTGATCAGGATCAGCCCCCAGACGGGCAACAGGATCATCATCGACGATGCATTGGGCAGCCGTCGCGAGACTCTGAGCTGGCGGTTCGAGGTTCAACACGTCCAGACTGCCGTCGCCCTTGTCCGAGCGGGAGTCGCCCTGACCGTTATCCCCAGTCTCGCCTTCGACACGGTCGACGAGCACGGCCTTAAGCTGATCCCCCTGCGCAATCCGAGCGTTACCCGCCAGCTTGGCATTATCTCGAAGCGAGGCACGCCACTTTCCCCGCTGGCGGACGATTTGCGCAAGCTCATCGTGCAGACCTTCGCCGAGCCGAAGCACAAGCGTTCAGCGAGGCGAACTGCAAAACCACGCGCAGGATGAAAAAAATTCATCAAAGACCATAAACAAACCATTTGATGCACCCATATGGCTGTTGCACCCTGCCTGCAATCCATTCACCAGCAGGCGGGAGACCGGCCATTCAGCCTCGCATTCCTTGCATGATCCTTCGGGGAGGCACCTCGAAGGGCGCCTATTTCCTGGCGGAGGATCTGCCGTCCGATCCGGAGCAGCGGGACGCGCTTCTCCTGTCGATCATGGGATCGCCGGACCCGCGCCAGATCGACGGCATCGGGGGCGCTCATCCGCTGACGAGCAAGGTCGCCATCGTATCCAGGTCGAAGCGCGCGGACTGCGACGTGGACTTCCTGTTCGGCCAGGTCGTCGTCGACAAGCCCAAGGTCGATGTCACGCCCAATTGCGGAAACATCCTCGCCGGCATCGGGCCGTTTGCCATCGAGCGCAGGCTCGTTTCGGTTCAGGGCCCGGTGACCCGTGTACGCGTCCACACGGTGAATACCGGCACGATTGCCGAGTTGAGCGTCCAGACCCCTGACGGTCATGTCGCCTATGGAGGCGATGCCCGCATCGACGGGGTTCCGGGAACAGCTGCGCCGATCGCCGTCGAGTTCCTGGATGCCGCCGGCTCCGTCTGCGGCTCGCTGCTTCCGACCGGAAACGTGGTCGACCGTGTCGCCGGCGTGGATGTGACCTTGATCGACAACGGCATGCCCGTCGTGGTGCTCGAAGCCGCCTCCGTCGGCCGAACCGGATACGAGCCCCGCGATGTCCTCGACAAGGATTCGGAGCTGAAGGCGCGGCTTGAGGAAATCCGCCTCGAAGCAGGCAGGCTCATGGGACTGGGCGACGTCTCGTCGAAGGTCGTGCCCAAGATGGCCTTGGTCGCGCCGCCAGCCGCAGGCGGGCATGTCTGCACCCGCAGCTTCATTCCCCACGAATGCCATGCCTCCATCGGCGTTTTCGCCGCCGTGACAGTCGCGACCGCCTGCGTCCTGCCGGGGTCTCCGGCGGCCCGTGTCGCCCAGATCCCGCCTGGGCGCGAGAAGACGCTCTCGGTGGAACACCCGACCGGCGAGTTCAGCGTCGTGATCGAAGTCGGCGGGACCGAAGCGAGCCCTGTCGTGGAGAAGGCGGGCCTCCTGCGCACCGCGCGCCTGCTCTTCGAGGGTTGTGCCTTCGCGCACGAGAATCTGGCTTA
Organism: Pseudomonadota bacterium; assembly: GCA_023386155.1. Taxonomy (GTDB): domain Bacteria; phylum Pseudomonadota; class Alphaproteobacteria; order Rhizobiales; family Beijerinckiaceae; genus Microvirga. The sequence continues at coordinate 30,450 of JAEWKH010000078.1, read as the reverse complement.
TTCGCTCGAGGCTGGCCGCGACGCTGCCTGATTGAGGGCAATTTTCTTGAGGATATCATGAGCACTGGAAAGACAGGCCTCGTCGTCACCGCCCATCCCGGTGACTTCGTGTGGCGAGCCGGCGGCGCCATCGCCCTGCATGCGAAGAGGGGCTATCGCATGAAGATCGTCTGTCTCTCCTTCGGCGAGCGCGGCGAAAGCCAATGGGCCTGGAAAAAGGGCGACGTCTCGCTCTCCGACGTGAAGGCGCAGCGCCGCGAGGAGGCTGAGCGCGCCGCCGAGACGCTCGGTGCCGAGATCGAGTTCTTCGATGCCGGCGATTACCCGCTCCACACCACCCCCGAGATGCGCGACCGCCTCGTCGATATTTACCGCGAGCTCAAGCCCTCCTTCGTGCTCACGCATTCCCTGGAGGATCCCTACAATGTGGATCATCCCGAGGCGACGCGCTTTGCGCAGGAAGGGCGCATCATCGCGCAAGCCGCCGGTCACAAGCCGAATCCCGACCTTGCCTACAATGCGCCGCCGGTATTCCTGTTCGAGCCGCACCAGCCCGAGCAGTGCAACTACAAGCCCAACGTGATCCTCAACATCGACGACGCGTGGGAGACCAAGCGGAAGGCCTTCGAGATTCTGGCGGCCCAGAAGCACCTGTGGGAATACTACACCCGTGTGGCCCTGAACCGCGGCATGCAGGGCGGCCGCAACTCGGGTCGGGCCATGACCTATGGCGAAGCCTATCAACGCATCTTCCCCCAGATCGTCGAGGAATTGGCATGACGCCCATCGTCGTCACGAATACGCCTCGCGTCGACCGGTCGGTCGTCGACCGGCTCGCGGAACTCGGCACCGCGACGACCCATGAGGCCATGGGCCGCGTCGGGCTCATGAAGCCCTACATGCGGCCGATCTGGGCGGGAGCGCAGGTAGCCGGCAGCGCCGTGACGGTGCTGGCCCAGCCGGGCGACAACTGGATGATCCACGTGGCCGTCGAGCAGTGCAAACCGGGCGACATCCTGGTTGTCGGCGTGACCACCGACAACACGGACGGGATGTTCGGGGATCTCCTGGCGACCTCCCTGAAAGCGAGGGGCGTGGTCGGTCTCGTGATCGATGCCGGGGTCCGTGACGTGAAGACCCTGACCGAGATGGGGTTTCCCGTGTGGTCGCGAGCGATCTCGGCGAAGGGAACGGTGAAGGCCACTCTCGGGTCCGTCAACGTTCCGGTCGTCTGCGCCGGAGCGCTGGTGAAACCTGGCGATGTGATCGTGGCCGATGACGACGGCGTCGTGGTGGTTCCGCGCAAGGAAGCCGTGGCCGCTGCGGCTGCGGGTGAGGCTCGCGTCGCCAGTGAAGGAACGAAGCGCGAGACCCTCGCCTCGGGCGTTCTCGGCCTCGACCTCTACAGGATGCGCGAGCCGCTGGCGAAGGCGGGCCTGACCTATGTCGAATACAAGGATGAGGACTGACGCTTCGTCGGCCTCATCGAAACGGTGAAACCACATGAGCCTCGAGATCGCCTTCATCGGCTATGGAGAAGTCGGGCAGCTCTTCTCCCGTCAGCTCGCGACCAAGCCGGGCGTCAGGATTACGGTCTTTGACATTCTGTTCGACGATTCTGTGAAAGGATCGGAACTGCGGCGGCGAGCATCAGAGGCAGGCGTTCACGCTGCTGACGGGGCTGCGGCTGCCTGTCACGGGGCCGATATCGTGATTTCGGCTGTCACGGCCGATTCCGCCGTCATGGCCGCGGAGCAGGTCGCTCCTCATCTACGCGCTCCGCAGAGCTATATCGACCTCAACTCCGTCTCCCCCGCAACGAAGGAGCGGGTCGCCGGACCTGTTCGAGCCAGCGGCGCGGATTTCGTCGAATTTGCCGTGATGGCTCCCGTCAAGGAGCTTGGGATCGAAGTTCCGATCCTGAGCGGTGGCGAGAAAGCCGAAGAGGTCTCCTCCCGGCTCAACGAACTCGGCATGAAAATCACCCCGGTCAGCACCGGCATCGGAACTGCATCCGCCACGAAACTCTGCCGCAGCATCGTCATCAAGGGCATGGAAGCCCTGATGGTGGACTTTACGCTGGCTTCGGAAAAGGCCGGCGTCATGCCAGCCGTGCTGGCGAGCCTGAAAGCCTCCTATCCGGGAATGGACTGGGAGAATTTGGCGAAGACCATGATGTCCCGCGTTCGCCAGCATGGCATGCGGCGCGCGGCTGAAATGCGCGAGGCCAGCCGCATGATCGCTGAACTCGGCCTCGACGGTTCCTTGGCGAGCGCCATCGCGGACCGTCACGAGAGCTTCGCCAAGGCCGGCGGGTCGTAAGACACATTCCACGTCATCACTGGCCTTGTGCCGGCCATCCCGATACGGTGAGGCTCGGCATTTCAAGCAACCGGAATTACTGGTACATGGCCAGTGATGACATGCGGAAATTCTTGACCCGGCCAGACCGTCAGATCGGCAACCCCGTGTAGTTCTCCGCCAGAGAACGCGCAGGGGCATCCGAACTCTTGAGATAGTCGAACTCCGCCCGCTGGATCCGCCGACTGAAGGAATCCGTGTCCGGGAAGGTGTGAAGGATGGATGTCATCCACCAGGAGAACCGCTCGGCCTTCCAGATCCGCGAGAGCACGCGAGCGGAATAGCCGTCGATACCGGCCGAGGAACGTTCGGTATAGAACTCGATGAGAGCCTCGGCCAGAGCCCCGACATCGCTCGCGGCGAGGTTCAGTCCCTTGGCGCCTGTCGGCGGAACGATATGGGCCGCGTCCCCCGCCAGGAACAGGCGGCCGAACCGGAGCGGCTCAGCCACGAAGCTTCTCAACGGTGCGATGGACTTCTCGATGGAAGGACCTGTCACCAGGTTGTCGGCAGTCTCTTGGTCGACCCTGCGGCGCAGCTCGTCCCAGAAACGATCATCCGACCATTCCTCGATCTTCTCGTCTGCGGGCACCTGAACATAGTAGCGGCTGCGGGTATGCGAACGCATGGAACAGAGCGCGAAGCCGCGCTCATGATGAGCGTAGACCAGCTCCTCGGCCACGGGCGGCCGGTCGACGAGAATGCCGAGCCAGCCAAAGGGATAGATCCTCTCGAACGTCCTGATAGCCCTCTCGGGCACGGTCGCTCGGGCAATGCCATGATAGCCATCGCAGCCGGCGATGAAGTCGCAGGCGAGCTCGTGTTCGACGCCGCCTTTGACGTAACGTACCTTGGGCTTTCCGCTGTCGAAATCGTGGAGCGACACGTTCTCCGCCTCGTAGATCGTGGTCGCGCCTGAGCCGTCGCGGGCTTGCATGAGATCGCGCGTGACCTCGGTCTGTCCGTAGACGGTCACCGTTCTGCCGATCAGTTCGCGGAAATTGAAGCGGTGCTTGTCCCCATCGAAGCAGAGCTCGATGCCGTCGTGGACCAGGCCGTCCGCGTGCAGTCTCTCGCTGACACCGGCTTTGTCCAGGAGTTCGACCGTACCCTGCTCGAGAACGCCGGCGCGGATGCGCCCGAGCACGTAGTCCTGGCTGCGCCGTTCGAGAATGACGGTTTCGATGCCCGCATTGTCCAGGAGGCGACCGAGCAGAAGCCCGGCCGGCCCCGCACCGATGATGGCGACCTTGGTCCGCATGCTCGAGTTCCTCCGAAATGGCGGTCATGCCCGCCTTTTTCATTTCGGGGCAGCATGAACCTTGCCCGTCGAACGGCCAATAGACAAAGCGAGCATCGGATTGGACAATTCGAACATTCGCGAATGGATCACGGACGGACCGAACTTGGCTATCGGAGGCATTCCAACCTACGCGCTCTACGGGGAAACTGGCGAGGACCCGACGGACGACTGGATTCATTGCGAAACCATTCAGAGCCGAAGTCGCTTGCACAATTACAGGATCCTGCCCCACCGGCACGAGAAGCTGTTCCAGATCCTCCATCTGGCAGACGGCACGGCGGAGATCATCATCGACGGCCGGAGCATGCAGCTGGCCGCTCCCGCCATCATCACCCTGCCCCCGATGACGGTGCACGGGTACGTGTTCTCGCCCGACGTGCAGGGAACTGTCCTTACCCTCTTCGACAGCCGTCTCGCCCATATCCTTCCGGACATGGATGGCGTCCGGGAGGTGTTTCGGTCCGTCCGGCTCATCTGCCTTCAGGGACACGAGGATGCCGCTCGGACCTTGTCGGCAGACATCGTTGCTCTTGCGGCTGAGTTCGCCGGGCGCGGGTCCGGACGCCTGGAGGCCATACAGGCCCGCCTGAGGCTCGTACTCATCGCCCTGCATCGGCTTCAGGGTGCGGATCAGGCCGCCGACAAGGGGGGCGCCGGGAGCCGGGCGCTTCAGCATGCGCTGCGCTTTCGCGAACTCGTCGACCGGCATTTCTGCAGCCATCAGCCGATCGAGGCCTATGCCCGCAGGCTGGGCCTGACACCACCCCACCTCAACCGCATCTGCCGACAGCACCTCGGCGACACGGCGCTCGGCGTCGTTCATCAGCGGATCATTCTCGAAGCCAAGCGGTCCCTGATCTTCACCAGCTTGAGCGCCAAGGAGATCGCCCTGGCTCTTGGCTTCGAGGATCCAGCCTATTTCGCCCGCTTCTTCAAGCAGAAGACCGGGCTTCCTCCCCTCGCCTTCCGCGCGATGCAGCAGAACGCCATGGTTTGACGCATCCGCAGAACCCAAGCAGATCCATGACGTTATCGGCAGGAGGAGACACGCCATGTCCGACACTGACGGAAAGAACCCGGGAGATGAGGATACACCGGGCGCAAAGCAGACCGGGGAGATTACCTGCCCAGCCTGCAGTGGAACCGGAAGAATCGGGCAAAAGCCATGCCTGGATTGCGGCGGCTCCGGCCGGATCACCGTCATCGTCGGCGATGCCTGAGGCGGTTACCGTTCCGCCGCTTTTGAGGGCGCAAATGTCATGCTCCCGATCAGGCTCTGAGCACTGCGCAAGGCTGCGGCCGAGGTGACCGCCATCTGTGGCAGGACCATCCACTCCAGCGTCCAGGCGGCTCCCGACCGCTCGTTTTCATGCACCAGAGCCTGATGGAGAGTGCCGACCATGCCGGCATTGAAGCGGGCCAGCGCCACAAGAACCTCTGCCGGCACCGGATTGGACTTGTGCGGCATGGCCGACGAGCCGCCGCCCGTTGCAAGGCTCACCTCGCCGACCTCGTTCTGGGCCATCAGGGCGACATCCTGGCCGAACTTGCCGAGCGTCCCGGTGAGCTGCGACAAGAAGGAGCCGAACTCTCCGATGCGATCGCGCTGCGAGTGCCAGGAGGGGGCGCTACCGAGCCCAAGGATACTGGCCATGGCATCGGCTACGGCATCGCCTTGGCCCTTCAGTTCGCCGCGGGTGCCGATGGGCCCCCCGAGCTGGATCACCAGCAGGCCTGGCGCGAGCGTCGCCAGAGCTTCCCTGTGCCGCTCCAGAGGCTGGATCCAGGTATCGATCTTGTCCCCTGCCGTGAAACGGAGGGCCTGCTGCATCCGGGTGTGCGCCATCAGGGTCACCGAGCCGTCCCGGCGCTTCAATCCGTCGAGTGAATGGACCAGCGCATCGAGACGGCTTCCGAGAATCCCGATAATGCTCTTCAGTCGCAGGACGAGAGCCGTGTCGATGATGTCCTGGCTGGTGGCACCCATATGAACGGCTGTCGCGTGGGGCTCACCGACAGCCGCGCGCAACTGCCGGACGAAATCCGGTACGACCACGCCGTCCCGGATCAAGCCTTCGGCGAGTCTGCTCCAGTCCGCCTGAAAGCTGCCGCAGACCTCGGCGATCCGACGCGCAGCCTCCTCGCCGATCAGCCCGACCTTTGCCTCAGCCTCGGCGAGAGCGGCTTCGACCCTCAGCATGGCCGAAAGTTCGGCTTCGTTGGAGAAGAACACCCCCACCTCCTCGTCGCCGACGAAGGCTTGCAACAGGGGATAGGGGAGCGTCTGTGTCATCATGGTCCTCGCGTCACACGGCTTCGAGCGCGATGGCGATGCCTTGTCCGACACCGATGCACATGGTCGCAAGCGCACGCTTCTTGCCCCGGAGCTTCATTTCCAGCGCCGCCGTGCCGGCGATGCGGGCGCCGGACATGCCGAGCGGATGGCCGAGAGCGATGGCTCCGCCATTCGGGTTCACGTGCTCCGCATCCTCCGGGATGCCCAGTTCGCGCAGAACAGCGATGCCCTGGCTGGCGAATGCTTCGTTCAGCTCCACCACGTCGAAATCCGTCGGCTTGAGGCCAAGCCGCGCGCAGAGCTTCTTGGTCGCCGGCGCCGGCCCGATACCCATGATGCGCGGCGCGACTCCGGCCGTCGCTCCACCGACGACGCGAGCGATGGGCTCGAGGCCGAATTTCCGGACAGCATCCTCGGAAGCAACGATGAGGGCGGCTGAACCGTCATTGACGCCGGACGCATTGCCGGCGGTTACGGTGCCGTCCTTGCGGAATGGGGTCGGCAGCTTCGCCAATTGTTCCAGGGTCGTGTCACCTCGTGGATGCTCGTCCTTGTCGACGACGATCGGGTCGCCCTTCCGCTTGGGGATCGTGACGGGGACGATCTCCTGCGCCAGGCGTCCGTTGGCCTGGGCAGCTGCTGCCTTCTTCTGCGAGCGGAGCGCAAAGGCGTCCTGGTCCTCCCGGGAGACGCGGAACTCCTCCGCCACGTTCTCGCCGGTCTCCGGCATGGAATCGACGCCGTATTGCTGCTTGATCAGCGGGTTGGTGAAGCGCCAGCCGATGGTGGTGTCGTAGATTTCCGCATTGCGCGAGAAGGCCGTGTCGGCCTTCGGAATGACGAAGGGGGCACGCGACATGGATTCCACGCCGCCAGCGATCATGATCTCCGCCTCACCGGCCTTGATGGCGCGGGCTGCAGCGATGACCGCGTCCATGCCGGAGCCGCAGAGGCGGTTCATGGTCGTGCCTGGGATCGAGCCAGGCAGGCCCGCCAGAAGCACGGCCATACGGGCGACGTTGCGATTATCCTCGCCCGCCTGATTGGCGCAGCCATAGAAGACGTCGTCGATGGCCTCGAAGTCGAGGTTCGGCAGACGCTCCCGGAGTGCCTTCAGCGGTATCGCCGCGAGGTCGTCCGCGCGGACGCTGGAAAGAGAACCGCCGTAGCGGCCGATGGGCGTGCGCACATAGGCGCAGATATAGGCTTCACGCATATCAGTTCCCCTTCTTTCCGCCGTGAGCTTGCTCGGTCCTGGCCTGAAGCTCGCGCAGGGTGGTGAGTTCGAGTTCGGACGGTGGAAGCGTTTCCTTAAGGTGTTCGGAGAATCGCACCTTCCAACCGCAGGTTTCCTGCACCTTATCCCGGGTCACGCCGCGATGCATCGACACGACGGTGAATTCCTTTGTCTCGGGATCCGGTTTCCAGATGGCCAGGTCCGTGATCAGGAGTGTCGGACCCTTGGTGGTGATGCCCAGGCGCTGGCGGTGGTTGCCGCCCTCGCCATGGCCGAACGAGGTGTAGAAGTCGATCTTTTCCACCATGCCGCGCGTCGCCTGCTTCATGGTGATGAAGACCTGTCCGCAGGAAGTGGCGATCTCGGGCGCGCCGCCGCCGCCGGGCAGGCGCACCTTCGGCTTGTGATAGTCGCCGATCACGGTGGTGTTGATATTGCCGAAGCGGTCAAGCTGGGCGGCACCCAGGAAGCCGATGGAAATCCGGCCACCCTGGAGCCAGTAGCGGAACATTTCGGGCACGGAGACAGTGGTCACGGCGGTCTCGCACAGCTCCCCGTCGCCGATGGAGAGCGGCAGCACGCTCGGCGCCGTGCCGATGGTGCCGCTCTCGTAGATCAGGGTAATGTCCGGCGCATGGGTCAGGCGGGCCACGTTGCAGGCTGCCGACGGGGCACCGATGCCCACGAAGCAGACATCGTCGTTCGACAGAGCCCGCGCCGCCGCGATGGTCATCATCTCAGTGGGCGTAAAGTCCGTGAGGTCGGTCATTCCTGCAATCCCTTCACGCGCGCGGCGAATATCTCGGGCCCCTGATGGAGCACATTCTCCCTCATCCAGACAGTAAACAGGTCGCGGTCCGCGGAAATCTTGTCCCATTCGAGATAGGCCGCGTTGTCGCGGTCGTAATAGCCGTGGGTGTAGGACGGATGCGCCCCGCCCGGCACGTGCGCGATGGACGTCACCGTCCAGTGCGGCAGCACGCAGAGGTTCGGATGCAGGTCGTCGAAGTCCTCGACGATTTCCTCGACCGTCACTACGGAGCGCTTGGAGGCCAGGACCGCCTCCTTCTGCACGCCGATGATGCCTTCCACCAGCACGTCGCCGCGCCTGCTCGCCTTCTGGGCATGGATGACGGCCACATCCGGACGATGGGCCGGCACCGCCGCGAGCTCCTCGCCGGTGAAGGGGCACGTGATGCTCTTGATCGCCGGGTTGACGTCCTTGAGGCCTGCGCCGCGATAGCCGCGGAACACGGCGCAGGGCAGGCCCGCGGCTCCCGCCTCATAGGCATTGGCCATGGCCGCGTGACTGTGTTCCACCGTCTCGATGCCCCTCGGCCAGCCGTTCTCGATGGCGTCCCGCATGCGGCGCAAGAGGCCGACGCCCGGATTGCCCGCATAGGAGAAGATAACCTTCTTCACGAGGCCCATGCCGATCATCTGATCGTAGATGATGTCCGGCGTCATGCGGATCAGGGTGAGATCCTTGATCCCCTGTCGGATCACTTCATGGGCGGCGGCATGGGGAATGAGATGGGTGAACCCTTCGAAGGCGACCGTGTCGCCGTCGCGCAGGTTCTCGGCAATTGCCTCCTTGAGGCTCTGGAACTTGGCCATGATATGCTTTCAGAACGGCAATCAGATATCGAAAAAGATGGTTTCCTTCTCACCCTGCAGGTGGATGTCGAAGGAATAGGTCGGAATTCCGTTCTCCTCGCTGCGCGAGGCGATCAGGGTCGGAATCCTCTGCCTTCTGGCGATCTGGGCCAGGACGGGGCACTCGGCATTGGCGGCCTCCTCGTCGCCGAAATACATGCGCGTGTGCAGGCCGATATTGATGCCGCGCGCCACGATCCAGAACGTGATGTGCGGCGCCATCAGCCGCCCATCCCTGAAGGGAACGCGGCCCGGCTTGATCGTCTCGAAGCGGTATTCGCCTGTGGTGCCGTCGCAGGGCTGGCGTCCCCAGCCGACGAAGTTGGGATCGGCCTTCCCGCGCGTCTCGGACGGGCTGTTGTGAAGCCCGTCGGCATCGGCCTGCCAGATCTCGATAAGAGCGTCCCTCAAGGGGTCGCCTGCCCCATCGAAGACGCGGCCCTTGACGACGATGCGCTCTCCCTTCGTCTCCGGGCCGACCAGAACCAGTCCGAGATCCTCATTCCAGACGCCGGTGATCTCCACCCAGTTCGGGTTCGTCCCGATATGAACGTAGGGTCCCGCTGTCTGGGAAGGCGACTCTTTCAGGAAATCGAGCTTCTGAACCATCAGTTCCCCTCCATCCGGTTCTCGAACATGGTCGAGCGGCGGCCGCGCAGGACGATGTCGAACTTATAAGCGAGAGCATCCATCGGCAGCGTGTTCTGGCGGTCCAGAGCCGCGATGAGCTGCTCGACGGCCGCCTTGTCGGGTATCGTCATGGCGATCGGATCCTGCCAGATCATCGGGTCGCCCTCGAAATACATCTGAGTGATCAGACGCTGCGCAAAGGCATGCCCGAAAATCGAGAAGTGGATATGCGCCGGGCGCCAGTCATTCACGCCGTTCGGCCACGGATAGGCGCCGGGCTTGATGGTGCGGAACCAGTAGCGCCCCTCTTCGTCCGTGATCGTGCGCCCGCAGCCGCCGAAATTCGGATCGATGGCGGCGAGATAGGTTTCCTTCTTATGACGATAGCGCCCGCCGGCATTCGCCTGCCAGAATTCGACGAGCGCGCCGGGAACAGGCCGGGCGTTCTCGTCCAGCACGCGGCCATAGACGATGATGCGCTGCCCAATCGCCTCGCCGGTCTTCGCGTAGTTGCGGATGAGATCATTGTCCAAAGGACCGATCTTGGAATGCCCCAAGACAGGGCCGGTCGTCTCCGAGAGAGTGTTCTCGAGCGAGATGAGCGGCTGCTGCGGCGATCGGAGCACCGACGTCTTGTAGGAGGGCGTGAAGGCCGGCGGATGCCAGGTCCGGTCACGCTGGAAGAATTGGCCGTTATCCGTCATGTTTCCTCCTCTCGGACCACGCCTTCGACGGGCGCGTCCGTGTATCCTGCCCTATTTCGCCTGATCCGGAGCAGATTCCATTTCCGCAAGGGTCTTCTTGACGATCTTGATGGCGTGGTTGGCGGCCGGCACGCCGGCATAGACAGCCACGTGCAGCAGCGCCTCCTTGATGTCCTCCTTGGTCGCCCCCGTATTGCGGGTCGCGCGGACATGCATGGCGATTTCGTCGTCCTGCCCGAGGGCCGCCAGCAGCGCGATGGTCACGATGGAGCGCTCGCGCTTGGTGAATCCGGGACGCGCCCACACCGATCCCCAGGCTCCTTCGGTGATGAAGGTCTGGAAGTCGGCATCGAACTCAGTCATCTGCGCGGTTGCCCGGTCCACATGGGCGTCGCCGAGAACCTGACGGCGCACGGCCATGCCCGCGTTGTAACGCTCGCTCTGTTGCTTCTCAGACAAGTCCGGCCTCCTGGAGGTGCTGGCTGATGAGTTTCGACAATACGGCGGGTTTCTCCACGCACGGTATGTGCCCTGCCCCGTCGATCAGCGCGAAATGTGCGCCCGGGATGAGGTCCGCCATGCCCTTCACCACATCCGCCGGCGTCGACCCGTCCTGGTCGCCGGCGACGCACAGGGTCGGAGCCTTGATCCGGCCTGCATCGGGTCTCAGATCCGCGTCGCGGATGGCCGCGCAGGTCCCCGCGTATCCGTGAGCCGGCGTGCGGACCAGCATGTTGCGCCAGCCTGCGACCTCGTCCGCACGGGTTTCCCGATACAGCGGCGTGAACCAGCGCTGCAGGACGTTGTCGGCGATCGGATCGATCCCGCCATCCTCGACGGCTGCGATGCGCTCGGCCCAGAGTTCCGGCGTTCCGATCTTCGCCGCCGTGCAGCAGAGGGTGATCGCCTGTACCCGCTCGGGAGCCCGCACGGCCATGCGCTGTGAGATCATGCCGCCGACCGACAGGCCGACCAGGGCGGCCTTCTCGATCTTGAGATGATCGAGAAGCGCGATCAGATCGTCCGCATGATCGTCGAGGGAGTAAGGCGCCGGCGGCGCATCGGAGAGCCCGTGCCCGCGCTTGTCGTAAAGAACGATCCGGAACCGGTCCATGAAGGCGGGCACGACATCCTGCCAGATACGAAAATCCGTTCCGAGCGAATTGATGAAGACCAGAGCCGGCCCGTCACCGCGGCCGAGAATCTGATGATGCAGAACAATTCCGTTGATCCGTGTGAATGCCATGCCTCACCTCAATGCAGCGAGCCGACGCCAATATAATGCTCGACCAGTCCCTGATCTTTGCGCAGAGCTTCGCTCGTTCCCTGCCAGGCGATCCGCCCGCGTTCCAGGATCAGCACGGATTCCGCGAAGTCGAGAGCGCTTTCCAGTCGCTGTTCGACGAGCAGGATGGTCATCTCACCGCTGGAGGCAAGGCGGGTAAAGGCGGCCATGAGCTCCTCGCAGATGACGGGAGCCAGGCCTTCGAGCGGCTCGTCGAGGAGCAGGACCGACGGCCGTCCGAGGATGGTTCTGGCTGTGGAGAGCATCTGCTGCTCGCCGCCCGACAACTGCCAGCCTAGATTCTTCCGCCGCTCGTGGAGACGGGGAAACATGTCGTAGGCTTCCTGGATGGCGTTGCGCGGCCGGTCCTTCACGCCGACGATCAGGTTCTCCTCGACGGTCAGTGAGCGGAAGATGTCCCGCGTCTGCGGCACGAGACCGATGCCCCTGCGGGCCCGCTCCGAACTCCTGAGGCCCGACACGTCGGCGCCGCCGACCAGGATCTCGCCGCTGTAACGCCGGTTCATGCCCATGAGGGTCGAGAGCAGCGTCGTCTTGCCCATCCCGTTGCGTCCAAGGATGGACAAGCGCGCGCCGGAGGGCGCGGAGAATGACACGTCCTCCAGGACAACTGTCGGGCCGTAGCCCGCGCTCAATCCACGGACCTCAAGCGACGTGGCGGGCATGGGCATAGTTCCCCAGATAGGCCTCTCGGACCTTCTCGTTGGCGGCGACTTCGGAAGGCGGTCCTTCAAAAATGATCTCACCGCCTGCCAGCACGACCACGCGCCTGGCGAAGCGGAAGACGAGGTCCATGTCATGCTCGATCATCAGCACGGCGAGGCTTGGCGGCAGACGCTCCAGGGCCTGCTCGATCCTCGGCGTATCGCTGGATGGCACACCCGCCGCGGGTTCGTCGAGAAGAAGCACTTTGGGTCGCAGCGCCAGGGCAATGCCGATCTCCAGGAGGCGCTGCTGGCCATAGGCGAGCGCGCCGACCGGGCGCCGAGCGACGTCCAGCAATCCGAGCGTGAAGAGAATGCCTTCCACTTCGTCCGCCACGTCGGAATTGCCCGTAAAGCGGCTCATGATGCGGCGTGCTGTTCCTTCCCGCTGCAGTACGGTGAGCGTCACATGCTCCTCCGGTGTCATCTCGGAGAAGAGCCGCGTGACCTGGAAGGTGCGGACCAGCCCTTTGCGAACGCGTCGGACGGAACCGAGCCCCGTGACGTCCTCGCCATCGAGGACGACGCGGCCGGCGCTCGGTTTGATCTGGCCGGTCACCAGATTGACGAAGGTGGTCTTTCCGGCGCCATTCGGGCCTATGAGGGCAAGCCGCTCGCCAGCCGACATGGACAGCGAGATGTTCCGGCTGACGGCGAGGCCGCCGAAGTTCTTGGTCAGGCCTTCGACGCGAAACAGATCGCTCATGCCCGGCCTCCCCTCGTTCCCTTGCCGGATCCGGAGAATTTTTCGAGCACTCCGCTCAGGCCGCCGGGTGCGGCGAGCACGACGGCGATCAGCAAGGCGCCGACCATGGTCATCCAGTGGAAGGGATTGATGGCCGACACGATGTGCTCGAAGCCCATGAAGATGACGGTTCCGATGATCGCGCCATAGAGCGTGCCCAGCCCGCCGAGCACCAGCATGACCAGCGCGTTGGCGGAAAGCTCGAAGCTGACGCTGTCGAGGCCGACCACCTGCGTGGAGATCGCGGCCAGTGCACCGCCCATGCCGGCGACCGCGCCGGAGATCACGAACATCTTCAGCAGCACGGGAAAGACGAAGGAACCCATGGCGCGGATGCGGATCGGATCCTCCTTGATGCCCCGGCACAGCATGCCGAAGGGCGACGACACGACGAACTTCAGGGCGATGAACACGACGACCAGCAGGGCGAGCCCGAAGAGATAGGCTGTCTGCCCCCAGAGATCGAATTCGAACACCCCGAAAAGCGGGCTGACCATCAGGCCGGCCAGCCCATCGCTGCCGCCCGTATAGGCGGAGGCCTTGTTGGCGGCCTCGTGGAAAAGCTGGACGATGGCGATGGAGAGAACAAGCTGGGCGAGACCGTGGGCACGTAGCATCACGCAGCCCATGAGGAGCCCGGCAGCAGCGCCTGCGACCGCGCCGATGGCGATGAGCGTCAGTGGCTCGGTCATGCCGTTTACGCAGGCAATGCCAGCCGCGTAGGCCCCTGCCCCGAAGAGCGCGGCTTGGCCCAAGGTCGCGACACCGCAATATCCGGTGATCAGATCGATCGAGAGGACGAGGAGCGCAATGGCAATGACCCGCGTCAGGAGGGCAAGGTTGTCCGGAAGCAGCCAGTATCCTGCCAGACCCGTGGCGATGATCAGGATCACGCCGATCGCATCCCGCAGCCAGCGCTTCCCCAGAGAAGGAGAAGCCGGCAATCTATCGGTTGAAGCGAGGACCTGCACGTTACTGGGCCCTTCCCAGGAAGCCGCGCGGGAAAACGCAGACGATGGCGATCACCGCGGCATAGAAGAAGAAGTTACCGAATTCCGGCATCAGGTATCGCCCGGTGGTATCCACCGCCCCAAGCAGCAGGCATGCAACCACGGCGCCCGGGATCGACCCGGCCCCGCCGACCGACACGACGACGAGGAACGTCACCATGTACCGGAGGGCATAATAGGGCTCAATGGGCAGGAACTCGGCGCCTACTACGCCACCCAGGGCAGCAAGGCCGATGGCGATGGCGAAGCTGACGGCGTAGACGACCTGCGTGCGGACGCCGAGCGCATCGGCCATGGCCGCGTTGTCGACGGTGGCCCTGAGCTTGATGCCGAAATCCGTCTTCTCGATCAGGTACCAGAGCCCGATGGCGACGATGACGCCGCAGGCCATGACGAAGAGTCTGTGGGCGGCGATGGTCTTGAATCCCACATCCACCGGCTGGCTCAGGCTCCCCGGGAGCGGAATGGTCTTCAAGGTCGGGCCGAAGAAATAATTGGTGATGCCGATGATGCAGAAGGTGATGCCGATGGTCATCAGGACCTGGGTCAGCTCGGGGCTGCCATAGATCCGGCGGTAGAGCAGCCGCTCGAGCGGGATGGAAATGATGACGGTGCCGATGATCGCCAGAAAGATCGCCACCGCATAACCCAATCCTAGATCGCGCGCCGCGTAGGAGGCGATATAGCCCGCGATCATCGCGAAGGCGCCATGCGCCAAATTCACCACCCTCATCAGTCCCATCGTGAGCGATAGGCCGATGCAGATGATGAAGAGAGCCATGCCGTAAGCAAAGGCGTCGATCGCGATGCTGAGGATGGTCTGCATGGAGTATCCCGGACGCGTAGCGGTTCGGCGGATCGAAGGGCGCGGTGTTGAGAACCGCGCCCTCGGAGAGCAGATGAGTCTCGCCTACTGGGTCGCGAGACCGGGATCCTTCTGGTTCGGGAAGGTCTGGATTTCCTTGTTGATCGACTTGCCGTCAGGGCCCTTGGCGACTTCGCGCAGATAGATGTTCTGCGTGATATGCCGCGTATCGGGCTCGATGCGCACAGGTCCGCGCGGGCTCGTCCAGGACATCCCCTTAACGGCATCCACCGCCTTCTGAGCGTCCTGCTTTCCGTCCGTCGCCTCGATCATCTTGTAGATGACATGCATGCCGTCATAGGCACCGACGGACGGGAACGAGAGCTGCTCAGCCGAGCCGATGGCCTTCGTGGCAGCCTCGACGAACTTCTTGTTCTCCGGGCTGTCATGGGAAACCGAGTAGTGAAAGCTCGTCTTCAGGCCTTCCGCCGCATCGCCGAGCGCCGGCAGATCGGATTCCTGCGTGAGGTCGCCTGGGGCATAGAACTTGATGCCGTCCTTCTTGAGGCCCGTCTCGTTATAAGCCTTCGTAAAGCCAAGGGTGGGCGGGCCGGAGGGAAGGAAGGCGAAGAGGCCCGCCGCGCCGGAATCGCGCACGCGCTGCATGATCGGGCTGAAATCGGTGGTGTTCATCGGCATGCGGATGGATTCGACCACCTGTCCGCCGGCCGCCTCGAAGGCCTTCTTGAAGGCGTTTTCCGCGTCGACGCCGGGGCCGTAGTCGCTGACGATCGTAATCGCCTTTTTCACGCCTTCATCGACGGCGACCTTGCCGAGGGGCGTCGTCGTCTGCGCCGTGGTGAACGATGTGCGCACCACGAGCGGCGAGGTGTTCATGATCGCCGAGGTCGCCGCATTGAAGATGACGAGAGGGGTGTTGGCCTGAACGAGCAGCGGCGTGATCGCCATGGCGTCCGGCGTGAAATAGACGCCGCCGAGATACTGCACCTTCTCCTTCACCACCAGTTCCTGCGCCAGCGCCCGCGACTGGGCAGGGTTGGCCGCCGGGAGGTCGCGGTAGATGACCTCGATGTCGTGGCCCTTCACGGACTTGCCGTTCAGAGCCATGTAGGCCTCGACACCAGCCTGGAAGTTCTTGCCCTGCAGCGCGAAGGGACCTGAGAACGGACCGATGATGCCGACCTTGATCGTGTCGGCATATGCCGGGACCGAGCCCATGAGCAGAGCGCCGACGGCGGCACCAAGAAGTTTTTTCGACGTTTTCATTCCGTTCCTCCCTCTGAGCCTTCCCGATCTCGCTTGCCCGGATCGTGGTTTTCTCATCCTATCGTCTAGCTTATGTGCGCTTTGCGAACATTGAAAGTTATAGCGCACATGTAGTACGATTTAAGCGGGTTTAGTCAAGGCTACCAAAGTTCAGCATACGCCTTCGGAGGCCGAAATTGCAGGATGGAGACGTCGAGGAACAGGGCGGGGACCGGGACTTCGTGGCAAGTCTCGAGAAGGGCCTTCTCGTGATCGAGGCCTTCGATGCCAGCAGGCAGCGGCTGACCCTGTCCGATGTGGCGAAGCTGACCGGCATCACCCGTGCCGCCGCCCGTCGCTACCTGCTGACTCTCACCAAGCTGAACTATGCGGATTTCGACGGCCGTTACTTCTCCCTGAGCCCGCGCATCCTGCGGCTCGGCTATGCCTACCTCTCCTCGGCGTCCCTCTCGGCGAGGGTGCAGCCCTTTCTGGAGCAGATCTCGGAAGCGACCGGAGAATCGAGCTCAGCCGCGATTCTCGATGGCGACGACATCGTCTATATCGCCCGCTCGGCCACGCGACGGATCATGTCCATCGGCTTGGGAGTGGGAAGCCGCCTCCCCGCCTATTGCACATCCTTGGGGCGCGCAATCCTGGCCTACCAACCTGAGAGTACGATCGACGCCTATCTCGAGCGCGTCCGGCTCGAAGCGAGGACTCCGAGGACGATCACCGACAGGGCCGCGCTTCGCGCCGTCCTTGAAGACACGCGCACCCAAGGGTACGCCATCGTGAACGAGGAGCTCGAATTCGGCCTGCGCTCTATTGCCGTCCCGGTGATCCAGCGAAACGGCCAGGTGACGATCGCGCTCAACCTCAGCGCCCAGGCCGGGCGCGTCTCCGCCGACGAGATGAGGGAGCGGTTCCTGCCGTCCTTGAGCGCGGCGAGCGAGTCGCTTCGCTACATGATCTAAGTGTTCGCCGGAGCGCCTCCCGCCGTTCAGGGCATATTAGGCCTTTAGCTTAAATTCCTATGCCGCGTGCCTCCAAAAGGAATGGCTGTGGCATCTCCTGTCAGGATCTCACTCCAGGACCTGCCAGTCATTGATCCCTGTCAAGGCCGGCCAAGGCATTCCCGCGAAGCGCGGGAGCGACGCCTGAAAGGGGATGATTCAAAGCCGGGGCGACCGGCCGTTTGATCTGCATCAATGCCCCTTCCCCTGCCGCTTCTTAAACGAGTCCACTGACGGCGAAGCTCCAGGCTTTGCCGATATTCTCAAAAGGTCGAAGCCTATGGCTCAAGCGGTAGCACCCTCAAAAGGAATGACCTTCGGCGAAATGGGCTCGGCCCTTGCCCTCGCCGGACTGGCATTCCTCAGCATCATCATCGCGGCGAAGGCCTATACGCCTGAATACACCTTTCATGCCTATCTTTTTGCCGCGGCCAGCGTGGCGGCTGTGTTCGCCATCGTGAACCGGTACTACGAGCGCCCTGCCCAGCTCCCTCCACTGACCATCGGGGGCAAGCCGAACTACAACATGGGGCCCGTGAAGTTCGCGACGATCGCCTCCGTGGTCTGGGGCATTGCCGGCTTCACCATCGGCCTTCTGATCGCCCTTCAGCTCGCCTTTCCGGCGCTCAACTTCGACACGGCATGGCTGTCCTTCGGTCGGATGCGACCGCTGCACACCTCCGCGGTGATCTTCGCGTTCGGCGGCAACGTGCTGATCGGAAGCTCATTCTATGTCGTGCAACGCACCTGCCGTGCCCGGCTGGCCGGGGATATCGCTCCTTGGTTCGTGGTGCTGGGCTACAACTTCTTCATCGTGATCGCGGGAACGGGCTATCTGCTCGGCATTACCCAGGGCAAGGAATATGCCGAGCCGGAATGGTATGCGGATCTCTTCCTGACCATCGTTTGGGTCACCTATTTCCTGGTCTTCCTCGGCACCGCCATGCGCCGCAAGGAGCCTCACATCTATGTGGCGAACTGGTTCTACTTCGCCTTCATCCTGACCATCGCGGTCCTGCATCTGGGCAACAATGCCGCGATTCCGGTCTCGCTCTTCTCGCCCAAGAGCTACATCGTGTGGTCGGGCGTGCAGGATGCCCTGGTGCAGTGGTGGTACGGCCATAACGCGGTCGGCTTCTTTCTCACCGCCGGCTTCCTCGCCATCATGTACTACTTCATCCCGAAACGGGCCGAGCGGCCGGTCTATTCCTACCGCCTCTCCATCATCCATTTCTGGTCCCTGATCTTCATGTACATCTGGGCAGGTCCCCACCACCTGCACTACACCGCCCTGCCCGACTGGGCTCAGACGCTCGGCATGGTGTTCTCGGTCATGCTGTGGATGCCCTCCTGGGGCGGCATGATCAACGGCCTGATGACCCTCTCGGGCGCCTGGGACAAGCTCCGCACGGATCCGGTCCTGCGTCTGATGGTCGTGTCGGTTGCCTTCTACGGCATGGCGACCTTCGAAGGCCCGCTGATGTCCGTGAAGGCCGTCAACTCCCTGTCGCACTATACCGACTGGACCATCGGCCACGTTCACGCGGGCGCACTCGGCTGGGTCGCCTACATCTCCTTCGGAGCCATCTACTGCCTCGTGCCATGGCTGTGGAACAAGAAGAGCCTCTATTCCATGAAGGCCGTTTCCTGGCACTTCTGGATCTCCACCCTCGGCATCGTCCTGTACATCTCGTCGATGTGGGTCGCGGGCATCCTCCAGGGCCTCATGTGGCGCGCCTATACCAGCCTGGGCTTCCTTGAGTACTCCTTCATCGAGACCGTGGAAGCGATGAACCCCTTCTATGTCATCCGCGCGCTCGGTGGAGCGTTCTTCGTGGCCGGTAGCCTGATCATGGCCTGGAACGTCTGGAAGACGATCTCGGTCGGTGAGGCGGTCGAGGAAGCTCCTCAAGCCATGCAGCCCGCGCTCGTCGCCGCGGAATAAAGGAAACGATCATGTCATTCTGGTCCCGTCACAAGATCTTCGAGACCAATTCGATCATCCTCGTCATCGGCGTGCTGATCGTCATCTCCATCGGCGGTCTCGTGGAGATCGTCCCCCTCTTCTACCTGAAGAGCACCATCGAGAAGGTGGAGGGCGTACGGCCCTACACCCCTCTTGAGCTCGCCGGCCGCAATATCTACGTGCGCGAGGGCTGCTACAACTGTCACAGCCAGATGGTCCGTCCGCTTCGTGACGAGGTCGAACGCTACGGGCATTACTCGCTGGCCGCGGAAAGCATGTACGACCGGCCGTTCCAGTGGGGCTCCAAGCGTACGGGCCCGGACCTCGCCCGCCTCGGGAACAAATACTCCGACGACTGGCATAAGGATCACCTGAGGGACCCGCGTGCCGTCGTGCCCGGATCGATCATGCCGAGCTATCCATGGCTCGAAAAGACGGAGCTCGATGCATCGGCGATTGCGCAGGAGCTGAAGGTTCAGGCGACCCTGGGCGTGCCCTACACGGAGGAGATGCTCAAGCATGCCGAGAGCGATATCCGCGTTCAGGCCAACACTGACGACCCGAACGCAGATGATCTGGCCAAGCGCTATCCAAAAGCCCAATCGCGCACCTTCGACGGCAATCCGCAGAAGGTCTCGGAAGCCGACGCTCTGATCGCCTATCTGCAGATGCTGGGCACACAGGTCGACTTCAAGCTCTACGACAACAAGGCCAACGTGCGCTGAGGACCGACATCATGCCAGCCGCATACAAGTTCTTCGCCGAATTCGCCCAGACCTGGGGGCTCATCTACTTCGTCGCCGTTTTCCTGACGGTGCTGATCTATGCCCTCGCCCCCTCGCGGAAGGACCGCTTCGACGCGGCCTCCCGCATGCCTCTCCAGGAGGATTGATCCCATGGCCCACGATAACCATGAACAGGTCGATGCCGTCACCGGCGTCACCACGACCGGCCATAGCTGGGACGACATCCAGGAGCTCAACAACCCGCTGCCGCGCTGGTGGCTGTGGACCTTCTACCTGACCATCTTCTGGTCGGTGCTCTATGCCATCGCCTATCCGGCCATTCCCATGGTCTCAAGCTACACCAAGGGTGTTCTCGGGTGGCAGTCGCGAGAAGCCGTCGAGGTTGACCTTGCCGCCCTCAAGCAACAGCGTTCCGGCATGACGGCCAAGCTTGCCGACAGCTCCCTGGACGAGATCAAGCAGGATCCGGAGATGTTCGCCTTCGCCCGAGCTCAGGGCAAGGCCTCCTTCGGCGACAATTGCGCGCCCTGTCACGGGGCTGGCGGCGGCGGCGCGAAGGGCTATCCGAACCTGAACGACGATGACTGGCTGTGGGGTGGCTCGCTCGCCCAGATCGAGCACACCATCCGCCACGGAGCCCGCTCGACCAGCGACGAGGGGCATTCGGGATCCATGCCGGCCTTCGGCCGTGACGGGATGCTCAAGCGGGAGGAGATCTCCCATGTGGCGGATTACGTCCGTTCCCTGTCGGGCCTGCCGACGGATAAGGGGGCGAATCTGGCGGCGGGCGCCAAGGTCTATGCCGACAACTGCGCGGCCTGCCATGGCGACAAGGGCCAGGGCAGCCTGGACCTCGGCGCTCCCAACCTGTCGGACAAGATCTGGCTCTTCGGTTCCGACAAGGTGACCATCGTGGAAGGGCTCATGAACGGGCGCGGCGGTGTCATGCCTGCATGGCACGGGCGCCTGGACGATACGACCATCAAGGCGCTGACCCTTTACGTCCACTCCCTGGGTGGCGATCAGACGCCCTGAGCGCGTTCGAGCTCTGATGGACAGGCGGCCGGGGGCACCCCCGGCCGTTGCTTGATTTGGATCAAGGCGACTTGTCCTGCCTCATCGTATCCCATCGTCATGCTTGCTCGAGACGATTGCGACAGATTCGATGGCTAACGCCCCCCTCTCCCAACCTCTGGAAAGTTCTGCGCCGGATCCGGGCGATGACGCGCCGCTCTATGCCCCCCGCAAGCAGATTTACCCCCAGGCCGTGAAGGGCCGCTATCGCACGATCAAATGGATCGTGCTCGCCGTTACCCTCGGAATCTATTACCTGCTGCCGTTCATCCGCTGGGACCGCGGTCCCAATGCACCGGATCAGGCGATCCTCGTCGATCTCGCCAACGGCCGCTTCTATTTCTTCTTCATCGAGATCTGGCCCCAGGAAGTCTATTACATCACCGGGCTCCTGGTTCTGGCCGCACTGACGCTCTTCCTCATGAATGCCGTCGCGGGGCGGATCTGGTGCGGTTATCTCTGTCCGCAGACCGTCTGGACCGACCTATTCTACGCGGTGGAGCGCTGGATCGAGGGCGACCGCCGCGAGCGGATGCGCCATGACAAGGAAAAGCTCACGATCTCCGTCTTCAGCCGGAAAGCCCTGAAGCACTTCGTCTGGCTCATGATCGCCTGGTGGACCGGGGGCGCCTGGGTGCTCTATTTCGCCGATGCGCCGACCCTCGTCTATGAGCTGGCGACCTTTCAGGCACCTTTCGTAGCATATCTCTGGATCGGTATTCTCACATTCACCACCTATACGCTCGCCGGTTTCATGCGCGAGCAGGTCTGCACCTATATGTGCCCCTGGCCGCGCATCCAGGCGGCGCTGACGGACGAATACGCCCTCAACGTTACCTATCGCTATGATCGCGGCGAGCCGCGCGGCTCGGTGAAGAAGAACGAAACCCTGAAGCTGCAAGGTCTGCCCGCAGGCGATTGCATCGACTGCAACCAATGTGTGGCGGTCTGCCCGACTGGGGTCGACATCAGAAAGGGCCTGCAACTCGATTGCATCCAGTGCGGCCTGTGCATCGATGCCTGCGACAACGTGATGGAGAAGATCGGACGTCCGCAGCGCCTGATCGCCTATGATACGGACATGAACGTCCAGGCCCGCATCGAAGGCCGCCCGGAAGTGCGCCGCATCCTGCGTCCTCGCACCCTCCTCTATGCCGGCCTCATCGCCCTGGTCGGCATGGTGATGATAGCGTCCCTCGCCACGCGCCAGAATCTCTCCTTGAGCGTCATGCACGATCGCAATCCACTCTACGTGCGCCTGTCTGACGGCTCGATCCGCAACGGCTTCACGATCCGGGCCGCCAACAAGAGCCTTGAGGAACGGCGCTACGCCCTCAGCCTGGAAGGTCTGTCGGAAGCCAAGATCGACATCGTGGGAGGCGAGGTCGATCAGCTGGGCCGCTCCATCATCACCGTTGGCCCGGATCAGACCCTTGAGGCGCGCGTGCTGGTCACGGACACCACTTCATCCGCAGAGGATTCGACATTGCTGCGGTTCATTCTGACCGACCTCGTCAACGGTGACACCGCAAGTACGAGCGATCACTTCAAGGCCCCATAAGGATAGACCCATGTCGAGCACGGATCCTGCAGAACGATCACCGCGGCCTATAACCGGGCGCACGGTTCTGATCTATTTCGTGTCATTCTTCGGCGTCATATTCGCCATGAATTTCTATATGGTGCGCGTCGCCATTTCGAGCTTCAGCGGGGTCGAGACGGAAAGCGCATACAGGGCTGGCCAGCTGTTCAAGAACGATATTGCGGCGGCGCACGCGCAGGATGCGCGTCACTGGGCCGTGGAGGCATCCCTTCGGCGCGGCGATGCTGCCGGCATCACCATTACGGCCCGCGACGCTCAGGGCCAGTTGCTGGCAGGGCTCATCCCTGCGATCCGTCTGGCTCATCCTACCGACAAGCGTCGCGACGTGCCGCTCGAATTCGTCGAGCTGACCCCGGGCCAGTTCAGGAGCCTCTCTCCCATACCGGAAGGTCAATGGGATCTGGTCATCGATCTGAAGCGGGACGCGGAAATCCTCTTCCGCTCGAAGAGCCGCATCTCTCTGTAAGGAAACCATCGCTATGGGTGAAGCGCTCGACCTCTCCATCTATGTCAGACACCAGGATGATGGCACGGCTCATCTCGACCTTGCCATCGAGGGGATCGACTGCGCGGCCTGCATCGACGAGATCGAGGACGGCTTGGGCCGGCTGCCCGGCATTTTGGATGCGCGGCTGAACTACACCAATCATCGTCTCGCCGTCGAGTGGCGCGATGGAGAACTCTCACCCGCAACGGTCGTGGAGGAGTTGCAGCGGCTGGGCTACAGAGCGCACCCCTTCCAGTCCAAGCTCGTGGAGGAAGAGGAGACCCGCCGTGCCCAATGGCTCCTCAAATGTCTCGCGGTCGCTGGCTTCGCCTCCATGAACATCATGCTGCTGGCCGTCTCCGTCTGGTCGGGCAACGTCACGGACATCACGCCGGAAACCCGCGACTTCTTTCATTGGCTTGCAGCCCTTATTGCCCTGCCGGCCGTGGCCTATGCCGGCCAGCCGTTCTTCCAGAGTGCCATGGGCGCGCTGCGGAACCGTCGCACCAACATGGACGTGCCGATCGTCATTGGAATCCTGCTGGCTCTGACCGTTTCGGTGTACGAGACGATCAATTCCGCCGAGCATACCTATTTCGACTCGGTGGTCATGCTGCTCTTCTTCCTGCTTTGCGGCCGCTACCTCGATCAGGCGATGCGTCGCAAAACCCGCGCGGTGGCGAGCAATCTTGCCTCTTTTCGGGCCGAAGTCGCTCACCGCATCGAGGATAACGGCGAGGTCGTCCTGCTGCCGACGGCCGCCCTGAAAGCCGGTGACCGTGTCCTCGTTCGTCCGGGGGAGCGGATTGCCGTCGATGGCGTCGTCATCTCCGGCTCTTCGGAGGTCGATGAGAGCCTCGTCACCGGCGAGACCGCTCACCGTGCGGTCAAGGCGGAAAGCCAGATCTATGCGGGAAGCCTGAACTACAACGGCACCCTGACCGTGCGTGTGACCGCCGCGGGCAAAGGCACGCTCCTCGACGAGGTCGAGCGGCTGCTGGAGAATGCGGCGGCCGCGAAGTCGCGCTATGTGCAGCTGGCCGACCGGGTGGCGAAAGTCTACGCTCCGGTCGTGCACACGGCAGCCGCCGTCACGGCGCTGGCCTGGATCGCGTCCGGCTCATCGATGCACGACGCCCTGATCACCGCCATCGCGGTCCTCATCATCACCTGTCCCTGCGCCCTCGCGCTCGCCGTGCCGGTCGTCCAGGTAGTCGCCTCCGGCGCCCTCTTTCGCGCAGGCGTATTCCTCAATGCCGGCGATGCTTTCGAGCGGCTGGCGAAAGTCGATACCATCGTCTTCGACAAGACCGGCACCCTCACCCTGCCCACCATGAGCGTGGTCAATGCCGGCGATCTCGAGCCCCGCCTCCGGGAAGCGGCAAGCCGCCTGGCTCTCTCGAGCCATCATCCGCTCGCAGCCGCTGTGGCCCGGATGGCTCACGATCGGCGCACCTATGAAGATGTCGTCGAGGAGCCCGGTCAAGGGGTTCGGGCGGTTGTCGACGGACGGGAGATGCGTCTCGGCAGTTCCGCCTTCTGCGGCGCTGAAGGTCTCGTAGACAAGGCGACCTCGAGCGACCCGGTTGCCTCGGTGATTGCCTTCTCATGGGGTGGTGAAAAGGCTATCCTGCTGGTGCGTCAGGCGCTTCGCCCGGATGCCATCGATACCGTGCGGGGGCTGCGCCAGCGTGGGTTCGACTGTCGTATCCTGTCGGGCGATCGGCCGGAGGCCGTGGCTCCCATCGCGGCGGCGCTCGGAATCGAAACGTGGCGAGGCGGCTGCAAGCCGGCTGACAAGATCGAGGCGCTCGCGGTTCTCAAAGCCGCCGGCTGCAAGGTTCTGATGGTCGGTGACGGCCTCAACGATGCGCCGGCCCTGGCTGCCGCCCATGTCTCGCTGTCGCCGATCAGCGCCGCCGATCTGACCCAGGCCCAGGCTGACGCGGTCTTCCTCGGCGAAAGGCTGAGGCCCGTGCTGGAAACGATCGATATCTCCCGCCGTGCGCACAGCCTCATGCGTCAGAACCTGGGCATCGCCCTCATCTACAACCTGGTTGCGGTGCCTCTGGCCTTCCTCGGCTATGTCACGCCCCTGGTCGCGGCCCTCGCCATGTCCGGTTCCTCGACCATCGTGACGCTCAATGCCCTCCGGGCCCGCGGGCGCGTCCCTGCTCCTCAAGCGGACGCGATACGTTCCCATGCCGTTCCGGCCGCACAAGGAGCCTGACCAATGGAAGTCCTGATCTATCTCGTCCCAACGGCTCTCCTGCTCGGGCTGACAGGCCTCGCAGCCTTCCTGTGGTCATTGAAGAATGGTCAATACGACGATGTCCTGGGTGCGGCCGTGCGCGTTCTTTCCGATGACGATGTCCAGAAATGACCTCTGTGACGGCGATGCCCCGGGCCGGGCAGCTCGAATGCATCTGTGAGCCGGGCGCACTGGCCGATAAGGCCGCGGACCACCGCGAAACGGCACTGCTGGCGGTGGGCTTTGCGTTCTCCGTGCTCGCCCAGGTTCTGAGCCTCAGCATCCTGCCCCTCGCGGGGCTGTCGCTCGCGCCGAGCCGGGTTTGGGCCACCCTGCCCTATGCGGCCTTCTACGTCGGGGCGGCTCTCGCGAGCCTTCCGGCCTCCCTCCTGCTCGATTCCTTCGGCCGGCGCGCGGCCTTCTCCCTCGGCGCGAGCCTGGGCGTCGCCGGAGGTCTCGTCCTCGTCTGGGCTCTTGTGTCGATGCATTTCGGCGCCCTTGTGCTCGGCGCTTTCTGGCTCGGGATCGCGGGCGGCTTCAGCCTGTTCTATCGCCATGCCGCAGTGCCGATCGGCGGCAGGGGGAGCGGAGCCGTCCTGATCGTCTTCGGCGCAGCCACGGTGGCGGGCCTGATCGCTCCAACCGTTGCCAGTTTCGCAGAGACATTGGCGTCTCCAGGGAGCTTTGCGGGTACTGCCGCGGCAGCGGCGCTGGCTCATGTGGCCTCGCTCCTGGCAACTGCGTCGCTCCCCTATCGGAGGCACCGGGCGCAGGAGGCAGGGACGATTGCATCACCGGGTTGGCGTTCCCTATTGCTGCCGACCATCCTGGGGGCGTCCGGATGGTTCATCATGACGGCCCTGATGGGAGCGACCCCCATTGCCGTTATCGGCTGCGCGCCATCGGAAGCTGCCATAGGCGCCGTGGCATGGCATGTCATGGCCATGTACGCTCCCTCGCTCATCCTGGCCATTCTTCCGCGCGTCCCCGCTCCGGCCCCCTTGTCCGCCCTCGGAGGCCTCCTGCTGGGTGGCGGAGCCGCGGCCTTCATGCTTTCCGCGACCGCAGGCGGGTTTTCGGCTGCGGCGGCCCTGGCGGGAGCCGGCTGGTCGCTGGTCATGCTCGGCACGACACTCTGGATTCACAGAGGCGGGCCGGTCTCGCGATGGCTCCTGGGCTGCCACGACGCCACTCTTCTGGCGGGAGCGATCCTGGGAGCTCTCGCGGCCAATGCCTTTGCATAGGATCGGCCCTGCGTTCCATCCGGGCTTTGAAAGGCGACCTAAGGAAAACCCCTTAGGTATCAGACCTGAATTTTAGCCCAGCCTTTGCGGCGGTACCCATGGACTAACGTCACGTCCATGAGTTCGCGAGGGTTCGATGCACACTGCGCTCCTTACCAAAGCCCCTTCTTCGGCCCTTCCCCTATTCAAGATGGAAGTCCCCCCGCTCCGCAAGACTGTGGATGCGGGAACCCCGAGCGTCGGTTCGGTCCAGACCTTCGCCAAGGACGAGGAAATCTTCTCCGAGGGAGAAAGAGCCGCGTTCGTCTACAAGGTTCTCTCGGGCGTGGTGCGCACTTCGAAGCTTCTGAGCGACGGACGTCGCCAGATCGACGCCTTTCATCTGGCAGGAGATATCTTCGGCATCGAGGCCGGGGAGGAGTACCGGTTCTGCGCAGAATCCGTTGGCGATTGTGTGGTTGTCGCCTATCGCCGCACCCACCTCGCCTCCCTGACCGGCAACGACACTCAGCTTGCCCAGGACATGACGATGGGAATGATGCGCTCCCTGGTCCGGGCCCAGAACCACATGCTTCTTCTCGGCCGTAAATCGGCTCTCGAGAAGATTGCAACCTTTCTTCTTGAGATGGCCGAGCGCACGGCCGATGACGATGCCCTGGATCTTCCCATGTCGCGCACGGACATCGCAGACCATCTCGGATTGACGATCGAGACCGTCTCGCGTTCCTTCACGCAGCTCGAACGGCAGGGCATCATCGAGCTTCCGTCAGCCCGCCATGTCGTCCTGAGCAACAGGGCTGCGCTCGAGCGTTTGAACGGATAGGGAGATCCTAGAGCATCGGACCCAAAAGTGGACTTGCACTTTTGGGATCGGATCCGATGCTCCACTCTTTAAGAGCGCATCGTTGAGTGCGAAAAACCGGATCCACTTTTTCGCGCGATGCGCTAGCGCCGGTCTCTGTTCTCTTCTCCAATTGGAGACTTATTCCTCCTGCCCTGTCGTTCCAGAAGCGGCAGGGCAGAATGGTTTGAAGAGAAGCAGGTAATGGGGTAGTTCGGCATCCAATGCTACCGAACCGACAGCTATGTCCTCAGGAAACGTTAAGCAAGAGCCGCGTGAATGCTGTCGAGCAATTCGCTGTCGTGCAGCGGCTTCTCAAGGACGATCCGGAAGCCCGAGCGGGCTGCGCGACTGTGGAGGTCATCGCTGACCTGGGACGCGATGAGGATCGCGGGGCTGTCGATCCGGCGCTGCCGGAGTTTGCCGACCAGCTCGATTCCCGTCATGCCTGGCATATTGTAGTCGATGACGAAGCATCCATCCTGCGGCAGGTCCTGCGCCGCAAGAAGCTCGGCGCCATCCTTGAACAGGCGCACGGTCAGCCCCTCGAGCTCCAGGGCGAACTTCAATGAGTTTCTGACCGCATCGTCGTCATCCACGACGATAACCGGTCCCGTGAGCTGAGACATCCAAAAAGCCCGTGCCATCCTCGACCCTGACCGAACGCGAACGTACCGGCCAGCATTGCGGATTATGCACAAAGCGGTTTGCTGCCCTACTCAGGAATATTCCTTAAGGGCTATTTCGTCTCGATCAGGAGGGCGAGCCGGACAAGCTCCGATAGACTCTTGGCCTGCATCTTCGCCATCACGTTTGCCCGGTAGATTTCGACTGTGCGGGGGCTGATTCCGAGATCGTACGCGATCACCTTGTTGGCCTTGCCGGCAACGAGCCCGTCGAGAACTTGCCGCTCCCGTTCGGACAAGGCCTCAAAGCGGCCCTGAATTTCCGCGATCTGAGTTCCCTGCTGGCTGTTCTTCTCCTGGCGGTCCAGGGCGGAGCGAACAGCCCCCAGGAACGCCTCGTCGCCAAACGGCTTTTCAAGGAAGTCGACGGCTCCCTCCTTCATGGCTTCGACGGCCATGGGCACATCCGCGTGACCGGTCATGACGATGACCGGAAGCGCAATGCCCCGTGCCCTCAGACGGCGAATCAGCTCGATGCCGTCAATGCCGGGCATGCGCACATCCGTGACGATGCATCCTGATTCTACATTCGAAGCGTCATCGAGAAAGGACGAGGCGGTCTCGTGCAGACGCACCGGAAGTCCTTCCGAGGCGAGCAGAAACGCCAACGATTTCCGAACGGCTACGTCGTCATCAACCACATGCACGGCCATATCACTCTGCATGCGCCATTTCCTCTCGTCCAACGGTTCTCAATGTGAAACGAAACGCGGTTCCTTCGCCCTGCTTGGACTCGGCCCAAATCTTCCCGCCATGCGCTTCGACGATCGTGCGGCAAATCGACAGGCCGACGCCCATTCCATGCTTCTTGGTGGTGACGAAGGGCTGAAAAAGCTGGGCGGCAACTTCCGGTGCGAGTCCCGGTCCGGTATCTGTTACGCTCAATTCGACAAATCCCTCGTCCCCTGAACGGGTAGCGACCCTGAGTTCCCGGCGGGATGTCTCCTGCATGGCTTCAATCGCGTTGCGTATCAGGTTCAGCAGGACCTGCTGGATCTGGATGCGGTCGGCAAGGACGAAGGGGGCGCTCGGGTCGAAGTCGAAAATGACCCGGACCCCCTGCTCCTTCGCTCCCACGAGCGAAAGAGCGCTCGCTTCTTCGATAAGCTTTGGCAGATTCTCGATATGCCGCTCGCTCTCGCCTCGGGCCACGAACTCACGCAAATGACGGATCACCTGCCCTGCCCGAAGCGCCTGTTCGCCCGCCTCGTTGACCGCATCCCGGAGCATAGGGACCGTATCGCCCTCCATCCGCTCCAGAATTCTCCGGCAGCCCTTGAGATAATTGGTAATGGCAGTGAGCGGCTGGTTGATCTCGTGAGCAAGCGTCGAAGCCATTTCACCCAATGCGGTGAAGCGCGACATGTGAACGAGTTCGGATTGGAGCTCCTGCAGACGTGTTTCGGTCTTTTGCCGCTCCGTCAGATCCCGGATGAAGCCCGTGAAGTACCGGATGCCCCCGGAATGCATCTCTCCGACCGCCAGCTCCATCGGGAAGGTGGAGCCGTCCTTGCGTTGCCCGACGACCACGCGCCCGACGCCGATGATACGTCTCTCGCCGGTGGTAAGATAGCGCATCATGTAGCCGTCATGCTGCTCTCGGTAAGGCGGCGGCATGAGTATCTTGACATTCTCTCCGATCACCTCGCCCGGCTGGTACCCGAAGAGACGCACGGCCGTCGCGCTGAAGGACTGAATAAGCGCCTGCTCGTCGATCACCACCATGGCATCCGGAACGGTCTCCAGGATCGACCGCAGGTGGGCTTCGCGCGTTCTCAGCGCTTCCTCGGCCATCACCCATTCGGTGATGTCCCTCGTGACCATGGCAATGCCGTCTCCTCCGGCATCCTTCTCACCTATCACTGTCATCATGACCCGTGCCATGAAGGCCGAGCCATTCCTGCGCATCCGGAGGCCTTGAGCCTCGTGGCGCCCGGTCTCCCGGGTCGCCCGAATTTCCTGGCTCAGGATATCGGGGTTGCTGTCCGGCATATACAGAATAGCGGCGGAACGGCCGAGCGCCTCTTGGCTGCTCCAGCCATGAATATGCTCGGCACCCCGGCTCCAACTCGCGA
Source organism: Pseudomonadota bacterium (assembly GCA_023386155.1). Lineage (GTDB taxonomy): Bacteria > Pseudomonadota > Alphaproteobacteria > Rhizobiales > Beijerinckiaceae > Microvirga. Next base: position 438 of record JAEWKH010000078.1, on the reverse strand, counting down.
TATGCCCATTGGAATCGAGCATGATGAACGCGGTATCCGTAACCGCCTCGATGAGAAGCCCGGCCGTCCTATCGTGACTGCAGGACTGGTCGGCTTTGGAACCCGTCTGTGACACTACCACCTCTCTGTGAGCCAGAGCATACCGACCACCGGCCATGAACCGCTATTGGTCAATCCTCGGAATACACCATGCATCGAGTAATCTCCAGAAACGGCAAGCCGATGCAAATGCCGCTCATGATAACTATATCACCTAACATGGCGCGTGAACTCGATCTTGTCGCCGGAGCTGGTCGGCGACGTATCGGTTTTCTCTTGCAAAATGGTTTGGAGGGTTTATATGGGCGCCTCCTTGAGCGGCGCTGCGTGAGCGGGCCGTGGGGGTTTTTCTCCAGCAGGACGGTTTGTGGGTCCGGGGCAGCGATGGTCCGGGCGGGT
>JAEWKH010000047.1 GCA_023386155.1 Pseudomonadota bacterium | reverse complement strand
TGTCCTTCCAGGTCTCCGACGTGGCGATCCGAAGGTTCACCACAGGCTCCCCGTTCGACAGACGCCGAACCTCCGGGTCCCGACCCAGATTGCCCACCAATATCACCTTGTTCACGCTGCCTGCCATCGGGCACTCCTCATTCGCATGAGGCTGTTCTGGTGCCGCGAGGCCCGGGAGGCAAGCTGGGCAGCCCGTTCTGCACAGGCCTGTCCCCAGATTAGATTTCGGCCGGTTTCGCCGCGCCGCTGCGCAGCGAGGAATCCTGTCCCCTGCGAACCGGGGAACATCCCAGCCTTCCGCAACGAAAAGGCTGCAGGCACCGCCTGCAACCTCCGGCAGGGTATGGCGCGGCGCTCAGATGAGAAGGAAGTCGCCGGCATCCACATGTCTCACGGCATGCTTGTCGATCTTGGCGATCACCACCGCCTTGCCCTTGCCCGAGCCATCCGCGTCGTAGAGGACATTGCCCGAGGACTTCACGACGATGCGGTCGTTCTTGTCGTGGGCCGCGTTGCCCTTCCAGAACGCCTTCCGGTCGATCTTCACGGGCGCGTCGAGCGAGCCCACCTTCCTGCTCAGCCCCTTGAAGATGGCGTCGTCCAGGTAGATCTTGTCGGCCCGGCCGTTGAAGTCGGTAATCCGGTCGAAATGCTTGACCCTGCCCACCATCGGAGCGGTGTCGAACACGAAGGCGTCGGAGCCTTTGCCGCCGGTGAGCGTGTCCTTGCCCTCGCGGCCGAAGAGCACGTCTTTGCCGAGACCGCCCGCGAGGACATCGTTGCCTCCGTCGCCGAAGAGCCTGTCGTTGCCCGCCTCACCCCTTATCGCATCGTTGAACTTGGAGCCGTAGTAACGGTCGTCGGCCGCCGTGCCCGTAAGGTTCACGCCCGACTGGCGCAGATCCACGATCTGGCCCTGGATGCCGAAGTCGTAACCGTCCCAGGTGCTGCTCTCGGTATGCCACGTCACCGCGAGACGCCCATCGGCCAATGCCGCGATATCCAATGTGCCTCCGAATCCTCCGGAAGTCTGGCTCAGGATCGTGTCAGTGACGCGGGCCATCCTGCTATTGAAGGTGGCAACGTGAATATCGGAGGAATTTTCATCATGTCTGTCCACATACCCCACGGCGAACCCGCCATCCGCAAGAGCCGTGACACAAACATCTTGGCATGAGACCAGCCCGGGCGCGCTCAGCAACAGCTCGCCGCCGCTCTTTGTGCCGTTGGCGTTCAGGATCTGGCCTTTGACCGTCCAAATTTCATGACCGGCCTCGGAGTAAGTCAGGTGCTCCCAAATCACGACGATGCGGCCATCAACAAGCTTTGCTGCGGTAGGATTGTAGTTGTCTGTACCCGTCGAGATGTCAAAGCCTGTCGAGCCGGCACTGCCGTCGTTGTTCCGGATCTCGCCACGAATTTTTCCGCTGAGGGTTTCGATGCAGTTGATATATTGACCTTGCAGTCCAACGAGCTGCATGTGGCCGGAACTGCGCTCGGTCACCACTTCGGCACCGCTCTTCTGCAGATTGGCATCGAAGCTCTGGATGTACGTTTTGCCGCCATCGCCGGCATAGGAAACGGCGAAGCCGCCACTCGTCAGCGCTGAAATTGCATAACCATCATTTTGGGTCGAGCTCACCCTGAAGTCGTTGCCGATGGCCGTTCCGTTCGCCTGATAGGCACGGGCCCATACATATCCGTCATCGCCAAACCACGCCACGACGAAGCGGCCATCATTCAAAACCGTCACATCGGACAATCCCTGCGATCCTAGCGTGGTCGTGTTGACCAGGAACTCGCCCCCCTTCTTGCTGCCATCGGCATTGAACAATTGTCCTCGGACAGCCATACCGCTCGTATCTGCCCCGGTTTGGCTAATATCGGTCCAGACTGCCACGAAGGAGCCATCCTTCAGCGCCGCAATCTGAGGAAGAAATTGGGATCCCGTTATAGTGGAATTGACGGGGAAGATCGCTCCCCATGCGATTGGCGATGTCATCGTGCAGCCCTTTGCTTGGGCCCCCGTCTCACTTGATTTGTTATTTTATTTCAATTGACCTAGATAAGCTCGGCCGTTCGGCAAGGGGCCGGACAAGAGATCTTGCAACAATGTGCCGAAACGCACATTGGACTTCTCATCCTTCATGGGGAGCGGGCGAATTCGCAGGGTTGCCCGAGCATTTCACGTCCAGGCACTCGGTGAGTGCTCCATATGGCCTCTTATTCCGGACGACATGAGGGATCATCCGCAGCCCTTTCCTAGGAGAAAGGCCGTCTGGATCGGATTGCTTCTGCCGGCCTCTTGGGAAGCCTCCCACCTCAGCCGGGAAAAATTCCTCCCGATCGCCAATTCAGAATTGAAAGAAATAAAATAACATGTCATTTACCTCCCGTATTCTGGAGGAACGCATGACTACCTATCGCATCACGAAGAAGCGGAAAGCCCTCAAGGGAACCGCCCTGGACGATTCTTTCTTCGGCTCGAAGTTCAAGGACGTTTTCGACGGCCGCGCCGGCGACGACTACATCTACGGGGCCGATGGCAACGACAACCTGTCCGGCGGCGACGGCGACGATGATATTCTTGGCGGCGCGGGTTCGGACAAGGCACTGGGCGGCAAGGGGAAAGACTATCTCACCGGCGGTGACGGAAACGACAAACTCTATGGAGGGGACGGCAGGGATAGCCTTTACGGCGACAATGGCAACGACAGTCTCTACGGCGATGCAGGTCGGGACAATCTCCAAGGCGGCGAGGGCAATGACAAGCTCTATGGCGGGGAGGACGACGATTTCTTGTCCGCGGACGAGGGCAATGATCGTCTCGACGGCGGCAAGGGCCGTGACACCCTCTCCGGCGGCGAAGGCAACGACAAGCTCTATGGCGGGGAGGACGACGATAACCTGTCCGGGAACGAGGGCGATGATCGTCTCGACGGCGGCAAGGGCAATGACTACCTCTACGGCGGCGAAGGCAATGACAAGCTCTATGGAGGAGCGGACGACGATAACCTGTCCGGGGATGAAGGCAACGACCGGCTGGATGGAGGCAAGGGCGACGACTGGCTTTATGGCGGGGCTGGCAGCGACTATCTGTCCGGCGGGGCCGGCAACGACACCCTCGACGGCCGTGATGTGCCCATCATCATAGATCCCACCAAACCGCCGACACCGACCAACGATACGCTCCTGGGCGGCGACGGCAACGATATCATCTGGGTTGGCGATGGAGACTATGCCCTGGGCGGCAAGGGCACGGATACGCTCAGGCTCAGCATTGAAGGGGGCTCAGAGACGTCCGACTATACGGTTTTCTCGCTCGATTTCTCGAAGGCCACAGGCAAAAAGGCCACCGATATCGGCCATAAAGGTATCCAGGCCGGGCAGTTCGAGAAGGTTTCGGTCTCTATCTATGGCATGGATGCCGGGAGCGTGATCACGGGATCGAAAAGCAATGACACGATCTACGCAAGCGGCAAGGCTGGCGTGGTCAATGGCGGCTCCGGTAATGACACCCTTACGGCGAGCCAGTACAGCGACACCGATTCGGCCGATGGAATCACCGTCAACGGCGGCAACGGCGACGACAAGCTGAGCGGATACGGCAACGTCACCCTCGTCGGCGGCGCGGGCGACGACCAGTTTACCCTGTCGGAATCGTCGGGGAGCACCATAGCGGACTTTTCGGGCAAGGATTACTTCCTCGTCTATGCCAGCAACTTTCAGTACTACGATTACAACTTGCGCAAATATGTCACCCCGACCTTCGATCCCAACAACCTCCTCGTTGTCGGGACCGATCCGAAGCCTGCCACGACACTGGCGCAGTTCTTCTACGACACGGACGACGGCAAGCTTTATTTCGATGCCGACGGAACGGGGCAGAATTACGATCTCCAGCTCGTGACAACCCTGGCCAACAAGGCCGTCATCAAGGCCTCGGACTTCATTATCGTGATGTGAGCCCATCCTCCGCCGACGAATGCTCCAAAGGCCCGCCACCGGCGGGCCTTTTCTCTTGCCGATAAGGCTCACGGCCCCGCTTGCCCGGCGTACCCTCTTTGTTCTAGGATCAAACACCTGGAATCATCCGCCGCATTGCGCCGGCGGGCGAGGCATCACATATGCGGGGACCGGCCCTGAGCGGCTGGATTTCCTCAAAAGGCTTGCGGGCAATGGCTAAACTCGACGACCTGTTCAACCGCGCAAAGGCGGGAGACCCGGATGCACGCGTCATCTCCGTCCGGGGCGCGCGGGAGCACAACCTCAAGAACGTCGACCTCATGGTCCCGCGGGACAGGTTCGTGGTCTTCACCGGCCTCTCCGGCTCCGGCAAGTCGTCGCTCGCCTTCGACACCATCTACGCCGAGGGGCAGCGCCGCTACGTCGAGTCCCTCTCGGCCTATGCCCGCCAGTTCCTGGAGATGATGCAGAAGCCCGACGTGGACCAGATCGACGGCCTGTCGCCCGCCATCTCCATCGAGCAGAAGACCACCTCGAAGAACCCGCGCTCGACGGTCGGCACCGTCACCGAGATCTACGACTACATGCGCCTGCTCTGGGCGCGCGTCGGCATCCCCTATTCGCCCGCCACCGGCCTGCCCATCGAGAGCCAGACCGTCTCCCAGATGGTCGACCGGGTGCTGGAGCTGCCGGAGAAGACGAGGCTCTACCTGCTGGCCCCCGTGGTGCGCGGCCGCAAGGGCGAGTACCGCAAGGAGATCGCCGAGTTCCAGAAGAAGGGCTTCCAGCGCCTGAAGATCGACGGCGAGTACTACGCCATCGACGAGGCCCCTGCCCTCGACAAGAAGTTCAAGCACGACATCGACGTGGTGGTGGACCGCATCGTGGTGCGGGCCGACATCGCGGCGCGCCTGTCGGAGAGCTTCGAGACCGCGCTCGAACTCACCGACGGCATCGCCGTCATTGAGTATGCGGACGAGAAGGACGAGAAGGGCCAGCCGAAGCGCATCGTCTTCTCGTCCAAGTTCGCCTGCCCGGTCTCCGGCTTCACGATCCCCGAGATCGAGCCGCGCCTGTTCTCGTTCAACAACCCGTTCGGCGCCTGCCCCACCTGCGGCGGCATCGGGCACGAGATGCGCATTGACGAGGCGCTCGTCGTGGATGAGAGCCTGTCGCTCAAGCGCGGCGCGATCCTGCCCTGGGCGAAGTCGACCTCGCCCTATTACGGCCAGACCCTCGAGGCGATCACCAGGCACTACAAGGCTTCCATGACGAAGCCCTGGGACGAGCTGCCGGAGAAGGTGCGCGACGTCATCCTCTACGGCTCGGACGGCGATTCCATCCGCATGGCCTATGACGACGGCCTGCGCGCCTACGAGGTGCGCAAGCCGTTCGAGGGCGTGATCCCCAATCTCGAGCGGCGCTACAAGGAGACCGAGAGCGACTGGGCGCGGGAGGAGATCGGCCGCTTCATGAGCGAGACGCCGTGCGAGTCCTGCGGCGGCAAGCGCCTGAAGCCGGAAGCGCTCGCGGTCAAGATCGCAGGCTCCGACATCGGCGACGCGACGGCGCTCTCCGTGAAGGACGCGCATCTCTGGTTCGGCGACCTGTCCAGGAAGCTGACCAAGAAGCAGAACGAGATCGCCGGCCGCATCCTGAAGGAGATCCGCGAGCGCCTCACCTTCCTGGTGGACGTTGGCCTGGAATACCTGACCCTCGCCCGCTCGTCCGGCACCCTGTCGGGCGGCGAGAGCCAGTGCATCCGCCTTGCGAGCCAGATCGGCTCCGGCCTCACGGGCGTTCTCTACGTGCTCGACGAGCCCTCCATCGGCCTGCACCAGCGCGACAACGAGCGCCTGCTCGTCACCCTCAAGCGCCTGCGCGATCTCGGCAACACCGTGATCGTGGTCGAGCATGACGAGGACGCGATCCTCCACGCCGATTACGTATTCGACATCGGCCCCGGCGCCGGCATCCACGGCGGCAGGATCGTGGCCGAGGGCACGCCGGACGAGATCATGGCGAACCCGAAATCGCTGACCGGCAAGTATCTCACGGGCGAGATGTCCGTGAAGGTGCCGGGCAAGCGCCGCAAGCGCGACCCGAAGCGCATGCTGAAGGTCGTGGGCGCGAAGGGCAACAACCTGAAGGACGTGACGGCGGAGATCCCGCTCGGCACCTTCACCTGCATCACCGGCGTGTCCGGCGGTGGCAAGTCTACCCTCGTCATCGACACGCTCTACAAGGCCGTCGCCCGCAAGCTCAACGGCGCGCTGGAGCACCCTGCCCCGCATGACCGCATCGAGGGCCTGGAGCATCTCGACAAGGTCATCGACATCGACCAGTCGCCTATCGGCCGCACGCCGCGCTCGAACCCGGCCACCTATGTGGGCGCCTTTACGCCGATCCGCGAATGGTTCGCCGGCCTCCCCGAGGCGAAGGCGCGCGGCTACCAGGCGGGACGCTTCTCCTTCAACGTGAAGGGCGGCCGCTGCGAAGCCTGCTCGGGCGACGGCGTGATCAAGATCGAGATGCACTTCCTGCCCGACGTCTACGTCACTTGCGACGTGTGCAAGGGCAAGCGCTACGACCGCGAGACCCTGGAGGTGAAGTACCGCGAGAAATCCATCGCCGACGTGCTCGACATGACGGTGGAGGAAGCCCGCGAGCTGTTCAAGGCCGTGCCGTCGATCCGCGACAAGATGCAGACGCTCGCCCGCGTCGGCCTCGACTACGTGCATGTGGGCCAGCAGGCCACCACGCTCTCAGGCGGCGAGGCGCAGCGCGTGAAGCTCTCGAAAGAGCTGTCCAAGCGCGCCACCGGCCGCACGCTCTACATCCTCGACGAGCCCACGACGGGCCTGCACTTCCACGATGTGGCGAAGCTGCTCGAGGTGCTTCACGAACTGGTCGACCAGGGCAACACGGTCGTGGTGATCGAGCACAACCTCGAGGTCATCAAGACGGCCGACTGGGTGATCGACATGGGCCCCGAAGGCGGCAATGGCGGCGGCCAGATCGTCGCGCAGGGCACGCCCGAGGAGATCGCCGAATCCAAGGCCAGCCACACCGGCCGCTTCCTCAAGGAAGTGTTGGAGCGCAGGCCCTTGAAGAAGGAAACGGCCCCGAAGCAGGCAGCCAAGAAGGCGCCGGCGAAGAAGGGGGCGCCCAAGAAGGTGACCCGGCAGGCGGCGGAGTGAGATGACGCAGAATATGAGACATTGTTGCTTTTAGATGACTCCCAGCATCGCAGTTCCCGGCTAGACACTGACGGCGTCGGTCATCGACGCTGTAGCCGAAGGAGGATGCCATGCCAAAGATCCGTAACGCCTTCGACCTCCCCTGCTTTTGAGGTCACGAGCAAACGCCGCAAATCCTTCCCGTCCGAGACCCGCGTCAAGCGCGGCGTCCGGATCGTCCATGGCGATGTGGAACTGATGGAGAAGCTCGGGCGCAACGACCCTTGCCTATGCGGCTCGGGCCGCCGGTTTCAAGAAGTGCTGCATGCAAAGCGGCCAATATGACGGCTCCGACCGAGACTATTACTTTTAGAGACTAAGACACCGCGCCAGTGCGAACTGGCGCGGAAACCCTAGGTGCTTCCCTCTTCCGGCCTGAGCGAAGATCCCTACCCCCATTAGCGAGCAGCATCTCGTAAGGTGTTGTGTCGATGGCTACCTAAGGCACTTTTCTCAGGCCGAGCGCACTCCCAGCCTCTCCAACGCCTCCCGCGCCAACGTCTTCGTCAGCTCGCCCGCGGACATCTCGCGGCACAGGCGGGCGGCCTGGCCCGACCAGAGGGACATGAAATCTCCCGAGCCGAGGGGTTCGGATCTCTGGCGCAGGGGGGCGAGCGCGCCGCCTGCGAGCGGGAAGGCCGGGGCCAGGTCGGAGACGGGTCCGACCTCGCGCATGACCCGGTTGACGATGCCGCGGGCCGGGCGGCCGGTGAAGAGGTTCGTCAGGGCCGTCCTTTCGGCATCGGCGCCCTTCAGCGCCTGCCTGTGGACCGGGGAGATCGTGGCTTCCGGCGTGAACAGGTAGGCCGTCCCGATCTGCACGGCCGATGCGCCGAGGGCGAAGGCCGCGGCGATGCCGCGCGCATCGGCGATCCCGCCCGCGGCGACGACCGGAACCGCGACCGCATCGGCCACCTGCGGGACCAGCGCCATGGTGCCGACCTGGGTCGCAATGTCGTCGGTCAGGAAAATCCCGCGATGGCCGCCCGCTTCGAAGCCCTGCGCAATGATCGCGTCGCACCCCTCGCCTTCGAGCCAGCGCGCCTCGTCGACCGTCGTCGCCGAGGACAGGACCTTGGCGCCTGCGTCCTTCACGCGCCTCAGCAGGTCCTGATGCGGCAATCCGAAATGGAAGCTCACGACCTCGGGCCTGAACTCTTCCACGAGGCCCAGGAACGTCTCGTCGAAGGGCGCCCGCGCCGTGGGCGGCGTCGGCATGTCCGGGTCGAGCCCGAGCTCCAGGTAATAGGCCCTCAGGCGCCGCTTCCACGCTGCCTCGCGCTGCGCGTCGGCAACGGGGGCCCGGTGGCAGAAGAAGTTGACCGCAATGGGCTTCGCGGTCTTCTGCCGGATCCTGGACAGTTCCTCCCTGGCCTTCTCGGGGCTCAGCAGGGCGCAGGGCAGCGACCCCAGGCCTCCCGCCTCCGAGACGGCGATGACCATGTCGGACAGGTTGGCTCCGGCCATGGGTGCCTGGATGATGGGGAGCTCGATTCCGAAGAGGTCGAGAATGCGCCGATCGTTCCACATGGCGTCTGCCTTTCCTGCGTGGGAAGACTTGAGTGCTAAAGCATGATCGGTGAAATGAGAACGCCATTCGGGATCGCCCAGCGCGACACCCCTTTTGAGCCTCTTGCCCCCCTCGCCCATCGGCGCGATGATTTCTCACTCTCACGGTGGAGGGGACGATGAGCGCCACCGATGCCACCTTTGCGGGTTCCATTCCGATCATCTACGAGCAGTATCTCGGTTCGCTCCTCTTCGAGCCCTACGCGCAGGACATGGCGGCGCGGCTGAGCGACGTCACGCAGGGGCGCATTCTGGAAGTGGCTGCGGGGACCGGGATCGCCACCCGAGCCCTGGCCAAGGCACTGC
>JAEWKH010000155.1 GCA_023386155.1 Pseudomonadota bacterium | reverse complement strand
CGTCCTACACCGACATTCTCGATCACTGCTGTGCGGCGTGGAACAAGCTGATCGACCAGCCCTGGACCATCATGTCGATCGGCTTGCGCGAGTGGGCGCACCAATGATGATCAGCGGGACTTGGTATTACCCCCTGCGGTGCCTCCGATCGCGTTCCGTTTGATGATGAATGCTTCTGAGACGTTGTAGCCGAGTTCTATGCCGCGGGCTTCCCATGGAACCTGTACACTAGGACTTTGCTGCGACGTCTCGAAAAAGCCCTGGTTTGTTGGTGCGGGAATGAGGTTCAGGTCCGATGCTCCCCGAGCGACATCCCCCCGGATAAAGGCATCCACGCGATGATTCTGCTGCATGAAGCCGAGGTTGTTGCGCAGCTGGGCCTCGTTCAGGGTGCCCTGAGGCCCTTGGAACTGGTTGAGCGATAATCCCCCTTGAATAACTGGGTTGTCTCGGTTTGATTTGAGACATGTACGGCATCGCTCTACATTGGGTTCAGCGCCAAGTACCTCTTGGGCAAATGCACCGTCTGATAAAGTTGTTGATGACAATAAAGCGGCAACGAGCAAAGGGCGAGCCAAGTAGCTCATCAGAGCCTCCTAACCGTTTTGACCGTATACGATAAACACTCATCTGTAGAATTACGTCATAGGGACCGATCCAAAGAAGGGGCCCTATGATGGATGATCTCGCTTTATACCGAAATATACATTGCAACTGGCGAGATTTATTCTAATCTGTGAGTAATATACGCCTTTTCTTTGGAAAAGCGAGAAGTAATAAGAGATGATGAGATATATGTGATTAATCCAAATACTCTTATGAGGGGCCCAAGACAAACGGTCTCATCTAATCAGCTGGAAGCGCCGCGCCACACCTGCCTCCAATACGACTTGTCGCGCGATTGAGAACCAGAGGCCGAGTTTATCAAGGTTCCGCTCCAACTTGCCCTTGATCTTGTCCTAGAAGATACGCGTGGACGAGGCCGTACCCATTGCGGAGCCCTGCGAGCAAGCTCCGAGCTTCTTTCGCAATAGCGAGAGATAGTTGTGATTCCCTTTTCATAACTTCATTTGCGATGCAGCCGCTCGATTCATTGATCCCAGCGTCCAGCTCACCGCGTCAATCTATGCCCAGTGTTCTTAGCGGGGTAACAATTGGGTCACAGGAAGTCGGTTAATCACAACTTTCAGGAATTAACCCACTTCAACAGTTCTCAGGCAAAAGTCTTAGCAGCACAAAGGGTTAAGTGCTCGGGCCTTGTCAAAGTTGAACGTGATCTCTCAATTGGAAGGCGCAATCATAATCCTTGTGTCGGGGGTTCAAATCCCTCCTCCGCTACCATCAAAAAACCTGCAAAATCAAGAGCTTAGCGGGCTTTTTGCCGTCTGGAGCGTCAGTTCTTCCAGCCCATCGTGCGAAAAAGTGGACTCGGTTTTCGCGCTCGACGACGCGCTCTCTATAGAGCGGAGCATCGGACCCAAGAGTGGGTCCACTTTTCACGTCCGATGCACTAACGGCTCTCCGCCGGTGTAACGGGCTCTCGAAGCGGGAGTGATTATTTCCATTGCTGACAGTTTAGTCATAAGGTTTATCGCGGCGTGCCTGCAGTCTGGCTCGGTGGAATCTGAGCGGGAAAGCATCCTCATCGTCGATACCAGCCCGCTGGTTCTGGAGAGCCTCGCACTGGAACAGCGGTCCAGAAACAATGCACGATGTCGACGCCCCCACCTCCGCTGGAGGCGTTAGGGTGTCCGTTCCTGCGGGCAGCCCGATCAGCGGCGTCGAACTTCACGACTTCCCGATCGGCGAATTCGAGACTTCCATTGACGCGAGCTTTGTGTCCACGGAACACCCAGTACGAGTAGCCCGTATAGGCGAGGATGATCGGGATCAGCACGCTCGCGCCCGCCAGAATGAATTCAAGGCTCGCATGCGGGGCTGCGGCCTAATGGATGGTGACCGCGTTCGGCACCACATACGGGAACATGCTGACGCTCAGGCCGACGAGGCAGAGGGCGAACAGTGCCAGCGTCAGCAGGAACGGCCTGTACTCCCAGCGCCGCACCAGGCTCGCCAGCAGCAACCCGGAGCAGAGGGCGACCAGCAGCGGTACCTGGGCGGCGAACAGCACCTGCGGCCAGGCGAACCAGCGCTCGTAATAGGCGCCGCTGAGAAACGGCGTCGCCGCGCTGACCAGGCCGATGCAGAGGATCAGTCCGGGGGCGAGCTTGCCGGCGAGGCGGAAGCTGTGGTCCTGGACGGCGCCCTCGGTCTTCGTGATGAGCCAGGTCGCGCCGAGCAGGGCGTAGCCGATCACGAGGCTGACCCCGACCAGAACGCTGAACGGCGTGAGCCAGTCCCACCAGCCGCCGGCATAGGAGCGGCCCTCGACCGCGATGCCCTGGAGCAGGGCGCCGAGCGTGATGCCCTGCGCCAGCGTGGCCACGATGGAGCCCGTGGTGAAGGCAAAGTCCCAGTAGCGGCGGTGGCCGGACCCGCGATCACGTCCTGCTCGAGCGCGAACTCGCCGATCTGCACGGCAAGGAGGCGGCGCTTATCTTCGCCACCGGCTACGTGACCAATGAAGCGGCGCTGTCGACGCTCGCCGGGCTGATCCCGGGCTGCATCGTCTACTCGGACGCCCTGAATCACGCGTCCATGATCGCGGGCATCCGCCACTCCAAGGCCGAGAAGCGGATCTTCCGCCACGACGACGTGGAGGACCTCGAGCGCCTCATGGCCGCGGACGATCCGACCCGACCGAAGCTCGTCTGCTTCGAGGGCGTGTACTCCATGGATGCCGATGTCGGGCCGATCGAGGCGATCTGCGACGTGGCCGAGCGCTACGGCGCCATGACCTACCTCGATGAATCCACGCCGTTGGGCTGTATGGCGAGCGTGGGGCCGGCGTGGCCGAGCGCGAGGACCAGATGCACCGCCTAACCGTAATCCAGGGCACTTTGGGTAAGGCATTCGGCTGCGGCGGCGGCTATATCGCGGCTTCCGCCCCACTGATCGACTTCGTACGCAGTCATGCGCCCGGCTTCATCTTCACGACCTCGATGCCGCCGGCAGTGGCGGCCGCGGCCCGGGCGAGCGTGGCTCACCTCAAGGCCAGCAGTTCCGAGCGACAGCGCCACCAAGAAATCGTGGCCACTGTGAAACGTCGTCTGAGGGAGGCAGGGCTTCCCGTGATGCCGTCAGAGACCCACCTCGTTCCCGTGTTTGTCGGCGATGCCCATCTGGTCCGGCGTGTCGCAGACGATCTGCTGGAGCAGCATGGCATCTACATCCAGCCGATCAACTACCCCACGGTGCCAGGCGGAACCGAACGCCTGCGCATCACGCCAACCCCGCTCCACACGGACGAACAGGTGGAGCACTTGGTTGAGGCGCTGACGGCCGTGTTCCGGGCGCATGGGGCCTTACGGAGTCAGGCATGGCGTTCGAGCTCGAGAACGTGCGTCGCATGAGTGGATACGTCCCGGGCGAGCAGCCAACGGAGTCTGTCGCCAAGCTGAACACCAACGAAAACACGTTTCCGCCCAGCGATGCGGTTCTCGCCGTCCTTGGCGATATCAATGGGGAGATGCTGCGCCGCTACCCTGATCCCACAGCCTGGGGGTTTCGAACTGAGGCGGCTCGCGTGCATGGCGTGACGCCGGACCATATCGTGGTCACCAACGGCGGCGACGAACTTCTGCGCCTCGCGCTGACCACGTTCCTGCCGTCCGGTGCCCCACTCGGCCTGGCCGAACCAAGCTATTCCCTCTACCCGGTGCTGGCGACGATCCATGACAGCCCGCTGTGTCGCGTGCCGTTGAACGACGACTGGTCGCTGCCGCCAACTACTGCGGACCGGTGGAAGAAGGCGGGAGCCAAGCTCGCGATCCTCGTCAATCCGCATGCTCCATCGGGCCGGCTGACGCTAGCGCAGGAGCTAGCAGGAGTGGCGCGGGCTTTCAGAGGCGTGCTGGTGATCGACGAGGCCTATATCGACTTCGTGGATCCGGCGATGCGGCACGACACGATCCATCTGGTGCGGGAGTGCGACAATGTCCTGCTCCTGCGGACCATGAGCAGGGGCTACTCCCTGGCCGGGCCGCGCGTGGGCTATGGGATCGGGACGCCTGGTCTCGTGGCGCCGATGGTGTCGAAGACATAGGATTCCTACAACGTGGACGTTGTCGCCCAGCGGGTGGGCGAGGCGGCTCTGCATCACCAAGCGGCCGCGGCCGCGTCGTGGGAGTTCGTTCGCACGGAGCGGAGCCGGATGGTACGGGAACTCACCGCTCGCGGGTTCACCTGCGCGCCCTCGGAGGCGAACTTCCTGCTCGCCACAGTGACCGGAAAGCCATCCGAGACGGCACCGCGCCTGCTGCGGGAATTGGCAAACGACGGCATCTTCGTCAGGTGGTTCGATCAGGACCGGCTCCGCGACAGCCTGCGCATCTCAATCGGTACGACGGCGGAGAACGATGCGCTGCTGGCAGCACTCGACCGATTGCCCAGGCATCTGTGAAAGTCGTATAAAACCGCTTCCCCGTGGCCAACAGAGTGCCGTCCGCAGACCTTTCAAAACGGCGGCACGCCAGCGTTACCCGCCAAACCGGCACTGATCTGGTTGCTAAACCCTGGCGCTTGTGTCCGCCAGTCTTTCGATGACGAGATTGAGGAGCGCCCTGAGGCGTGCTAACCGCCTCATGTCCCGGTGGTAGCCGACCCAGGTATCGCGGTCGGGCGGATCCTCGCCCAGGTCGATCCGTTCAACTCCCGGGAGCGCGTCCCCCAGAGGGCGCGGCAAGACGGCGACACCAGCGCCTTGGGCGCACATCCGCCCCTGTACGTCTCTGTTGTTGCTCCGTGACACGACGTGACCCTTGGGGAGCATCCGCTTTAACCAGACAGCATCCGGCAGGGTCGACAGGGCTGTATCCATGGTGATCAGCGGCGTGCCGCTTCCGTTGCCAGCACGCGGGTGTTCCAAACCCGATTTGATATACACGCCATACGGAATCCGCAGGAGGCGGCGGGAGATCACATCCGGGTCGTCGAACGGCCGGATCCGGAACACCATGTCGGCCTCCCTTCGTGGCAAGCTAAAATGCTGTGCGCTGGTGACCAACTCGACCACGACCCGGGGATGCAGGCGAGCGAACTCGGCCAGGACAGGTGTCAGCATATGGGTCCCGAACCAGTCCGAGGAGGAGAGGCGGATGGTTCCTTCGAGTTGCCGGTCCTGACCTGAAAGCTGGCGCTGAATTGCCAGCACCTCTTCCTCGATCCGCTCGGCATGAGACAGCATTGCGCTCCCCTCGTCCGTGAGGATGAAGCCTTCGCCTGTGCGCTGAAACAGCGTCTGGCCGACATCCTGTTCCAGGGCACGCAGGCGCCTGCCCATGGTTGGCTGGCTCTGCCCGAGCTTGCGCGCCGCAGCGCCGAGCGTGCCTTCACGGGCGATGGCAAGAAAGATGCGTAGGTCACTCCACTCCACGGGAGATCTCCTGTCCATTCGTTTCTGAATGGATTGTGTGCAGCATTGTCGATTTTCAAACAAGAACATTGCGCCCACCTTGTGACGGGAAATCAAAGGAGCAATCCATGTCCACAGCAAACCAGATGACAGCCGCGGTTCTCGACAGCCACAACGCCTCGTTCCGTGTAGGGCCGGTGGCCCGTCCAGAGCCGGGAGCGGGCCAAGTTCTCGTTCGGATCCTCGCCAGCGGGGTCAACCCGCTCGACACCAAAATACATGCGGGCCAAGCCGCTCACGCCCGCCATCCGTTGCCCGGGATACTTGGGATTGATCTCGCGGGGGTCGTTGAGGCGGTCGGTCCCGGTGTCAACGGCCTCCGAAGGGGCGACGAGGTTTATGGCATGACCGGTGGCGTCGGCGGTCACCAGGGATCGCTTGCGGAATTTGCGGCCGTTGATGCGGATCTGCTCGCGCCAAAGCCTGCCAACCTCACCATGCGGGAGGCTGCCTCCTTGCCGTTGGTCTTCATTACGGCGTGGGAAGGGCTTGTCGATCGCGCCGACGTGCAGGCTGGGCAGAAGGTGTTGATCCAGGGAGGCGCTGGCGGCGTTGGACACATCGCGATCCAGATTGCCCGCGCCCGCGGCGCCGAGGTATTCGCGACCGATTCCGGAGCCAATAGTCCCTACATCGAGCAACTCGGGGCCATTCCAATCAACTATCATACGATGTCCGTTGAGGACTATGTCGCGACATACACCAGCGGAAAAGGCTTCGATATTGTTCTGGATACCGTAGGCGGTTCCACGCTGGATGCATCCTTCCAAGCGATCCGCCGGTTCGGACATGTGGTGAGCATTCTGGGATGGGGTACGCATTCCCTCGCTCCGCTGTCCTTTCGCGCGGGAACCTATTCTGGCGTGTTCACATTGCTGCCTCTGCTGACAGGCGAAGGCAGGGCTCATCATGGTGAAATCATGCGTCAGGCGACACGGTTGGCTGAGGCCGGAAAACTCGTCCCCCGCGTCGATCAACGCCATTTCACCCTGGAAAATGTGGGGGAGGCCTATCAGGCCATTCGAGATCGCGACGCAAGCGGCAAATTGATCGTTAGCATCGCGGACCAGTGAGTTCGGAACCCTATCGCAACAGAATTGAAAGGCCGCCCTATGGCGGCCTTTCTGGATCTTCAATACCAAAGGTCCAGCCCAATACGCGGCTGAAGACTGCGTCGTGCGAATCTGCAAAATTCATGCGTTGGGGCAAGACGCTCTGGACTGAGCCTGCAATCATGCCGGTATCGCAGGTCGCCGGAAGTTTCGAGGTGTCCCAGGAGCTCAGTCCAGGATCATGGATCGGGAGTGATCCGCTGCCTCGAACAGCATCAATGGCAGACGACACCGGAGCTTTGACTATTGCCGTGGTGCTGAACTTCTCTTCGATCGGCAGAGCCCCTGCGGAGGATGCAGTGAGACTCGAGAGCCCTTATTCATTCGCCGATACTCTGCTCCGGATGCAATCAATCCTCGAGAGAAGAAGCTTCAGGATATTTGTGACCATCGACCACCGTGCCGCTGCCCGCTCGGTCGGACTGGATCTGCCTCCAACGACAGTGGTTGTATACGGAAACCCAAAGGGAGGGACACCACTGATGCTTGCCGCGCCGGATTTTGCCCTTGAGCTCCCGCTCCGTGTTCTGGTTCGAGAGGATCGGCAAGGGCGGGTTTATGTGGCCTACAATCCTTCGGCGGCGCTCGAAGGCAAGCATGGCCTGCCGAGAGGCATGGCCGAGCGGCTCGCATCAGCAGAAACCGTCATCGCCGAAGCTCTTGCCGCGCCATCCGGACGGAATTGAAAAGACTACATGCAAAGTAAGGACGGATACTATGCCTTTCGTGAATGTGAAGCTCGTCGAAGGTGTCTTCTCGACCGAGGAGAAACATGAGATGGCCAAGGCTCTGACCGACGTCATGGTCCGGTTTGAGGGATCCGAGGCCTTCCGTGAAGTCGTGTGGGTCCTGATTGAAGAGTTGCACCCCGATGGCTGGCACATCGGCGGCCGGCCCTTCGCGGGCCCAAAGTCGCTTATGGATTCGCTTGAGCGCTCGAAAAGCATCGTCGAGTCAATCGACGGCCGGCCGGCCACTCGTGCCGAGTTCAGCAAGGCTGCGCCCGTGCGCATCTGACCTGCTCTCGTGGTGTGGCCTTTCCTCAAGCTGCATTATGTTGGCAAAAGGCCATCACAGTTATTAGCCTCATCCAATGCCTCTGTTCGAGGCTATACGGCCAACTATACCAATCCCATGCCCGATTCCCTCACTGAATAGGGTGCCCACGTGCTTAAGGCCACACTTGGGCCTCCAGCGCATTGTGCCAAAGGGCACTAAGCTCGGCAAAGCGCCTGCCGGAGGTCTGCGTGCCCGGGCATAGCGAATTCGTGTCCGAACTCTATTTCGAGATCGTCGGGAGTGCTCGCCGGGCGCTGCTGCGTCGTATCAGCATGATCATCTACCGGGCCGTTTGATCTGACCTCGATTCCAGCGGCTCTGGCCTGCATCCCCTCACAACACAATCATCATGACCGATACCTATGTATAGGGCACATTGTGCTTATTACTAAGAGGCGCGTCCTCCAGAGTAACAGATCGGCCGTTTCATCGGAGCTAACGTTAGGTCAGAAGGCCTATGCCGATCCGCTACGAGGGAGACGTTCCGATGCTTGTGAGTCCGCACGCACAGATCGAGGTTTTTTCAGTTCAACGTGATGGTCCTCAGAGGTCGGAAACCAATCGGCCGGATGCGGGGCCGCCGATCGCTGGAGCTATGACCCAGCGACTTATCCGGCAGTTGAAGCTCGCCCTCGAACAAGCGGATGTGTCGGATCGCGCGCTGAAGGTGACACTCGCTGATGCGATCGAGATCGTGCTTGCGCATCCAGAGAACCGACTTGATGACGATGCTGTGCATCCATCCACATCCCCAAGCGGGAAAGGGCTCGCAAAATGGCGGTTGGGTCGCGTGGAGCGCTATATTCGTGAGCACTTGCACAGGAACATCACCCTTCCGGAACTCGCCTTGGCCGCCGGCCTGAGTCGGATGCATTTCGCTAAGCAGTTCAAGGCCGCTATGGGGTTGCGCCCGCACGACTACGTGCTTCGCAAGAGGATCGAGCTCGCCAAATCTCTCATGCTCAACCCGGAGGTCACGCTCGTCGACGTCGCCATGAGTTCCGGGTTCCAGAGTCAGTCTCACTTCACGACCGTCTTCAAGCGTCTCGTGGGTGAGACGCCTCACAGATGGCGTTGCAAAGGAAGCGGGTTTGCGCAGGATCCCATACCTAATCGTGTGGTTCCGTTCATCGGCCAGTCCGCCGGTTTGTGTTGGAACGCTCTTGACTGAATGGCTGAAACCTTTGTGGACCTGATGAGGGGCGCGCCAGTGCACCATTCCTCGCACCTGGGCTTTCTATTGCTTCCTGAGCTGGGCAGCCTCTGGTTCGAAGGTGGAGGATCTGTCACCGGCGTGAGGCAGCCTCTCTGATAATTCCAATGAACGCCCGCAAGCCGGCAGGCACGTGCCGGTGGCCTGGATAATAGAGCGCAAGGCCGGGGAATGGCGGCGTCCAGTCCTCAAGGACCCGGACCAGCCGGCCCGATGAAATCTCATGGGACACAGACCATTCGTTGATATAAGCGAGCCCGGCACCTTCCAGGGCAGCTTCGATCCAGAGTTCGTAATGGTCGAGGGTGAGCGACCCCTTCACGTCAACCACCATCTGCTCGCCCCGCTTCTCGAACTCCCACTTGAGCATCGCACCGCTCGGCAGGCGCCCGCGGATGCATTCGTGCGCGACGAGATCACCAGGCGTCTTCGGGTGTGTGCGGCTGTTGAAGTATGCCGGCGACCCAACCACGGCATATCGCTGCTCCGGTCCACAGGGGACCGCGATCATGTCCTGCGGCACCGCTTCGGCCAGGCGGATTCCGGCATCGAACCCCTCGGCAACGATATCGACCAGACGGCCCTGGGTCACAAGGTCGACCTGCATTTGCGGATAGCGCCGCATGAACTCGAGCACGATGGGCGTCAGGAGTTGTCGGGCGGCTCCTTCCGACATGTTGAGCCGCAGGGTGCCGGCTGGACTATCCCTAAACACGTTGGTCGCGTCTATCGCTTCCGCGATCTCGCGCAGTGCGGGCCTGACCTTGGCCAGGAACTGCTCGCCGGCCTCCGTGAGGGACACACTCCGGGTCGTACGGTTGAAAAGCCTGACACCCATCCGCTGCTCCAGCGCTGCAATGGCGTGGCTCAGGGCCGATGGGGACATCCCGAGCTCCGTCGCGGCAGCCCGGAAGCTGCGATGGGAGGCGACAGCCACAACGGTGTTCAGTTCGACCAGACCAGTACGAGGCATTGTTCGATTTCCTGCATTACCTCATGCGACGTTGTCCTGCTTATCGCATGAGTGGTGGGGATTTACCTACCATCAAGCTTCAGCTGATCGGAAGTCCGGCATCCACCACACGAAGGAATGAACGATGAACCTCATTACAACACCTTTTGGATTCAGCTCGACCGCCGCGGAGGTCGTGGCCGATGTCGATCTAACGGGAAAGCGCGTTCTCGTGACGGGCGCCTCCTCCGGCATTGGGGTCGAGACGGCACGAGCCTTGGCTGGAGCCGGAGCCGAGGTCACTCTGGGCGTGCGAAACGTCGAAGCGGGTGAGAAGACGGCTGCGGAGATTCGGTTGTCGACGGACAATCCTGCCGTTTCCGTCCAGCGCCTCGACTTGTCCGATCAAGGGAGTCTTCAGACATTCGCGGCCGATTGGGAAGGCCCTTTGCACATCCTGGTGAACAACGCCGGCATCATGGCTCTACCCACCCTTGAGCGCACCCCTGAAGGCTGGGAGATGCAGTTCGCCACCAACTTCCTTGGGCATTTCGCGCTCACCATCGGGTTGCACCGGGCGCTCGCGGCAGCGAATGGCGCTCGTATCGTGTCGGTCAGTTCGAGCGGAAACCTGATCGCTCCGGTGATCTTCGATGACCTTCATTTTGATTTCCTGCCCTATGACCCGCTCGTGGCCTATGGCCAATCCAAATCCGCCTGCGCCCTGCTGGCTGTGGAGGCGACGCGGCGTTGGGCCAAGGATGGCATCGTTGCCAATGCCCTGAACCCTGGCGCGATTGCCACCAACCTCCAGAAGCACACGGGTGGCTTGAAGACGCCTCCCGAGCGCCGGAAAACGCCCCAGCAAGGGGCTGCGACATCGGTGCTGCTGGCGGCATCTCCACTGCTGGAAGGCGTCGGCGGGCGCTACTTCGAGGATTGCAACGAGGCCGCCACCGTTTCCAAACGTCCCACCGACTGGATGGGCGTCGCACATTACGCGCTCGATCCAGCCAATGCGGAGCGCCTGTGGAACACCTCTCTGGAGATGATCTCCTGACGCGAAAGGCTGGCGCCATTCAAGCCGCTGAAACTTACTCGATAGAAAGGACACATGAGATGAAACCAAGTCTGAACATTGGATTTATTGGCCTTGGTGACCAGGGTGGACCTATGGCTCGAGCCATAGGCGAATCCGGGCTCAAGCTGCACGTCTGGGCTCGCCGACCCCAGTCCCTGGAGGCGGTCGCGGGCATTCCGCATACGGCGCATGCCAGCGTCACGACGCTTGCGGCAGCCTGCGACATTGTCGGTCTGTGCCTCCGGGACGACAGTGACATCTGGGACATTTTAGATCGGGATGGGCTGCTGAAGGCGCTGAAGCCGGGAACGATCGTGGTCAACCATGGTACAGGCGATCCGGACGAGAATCGACGCATCGCCTCCTATTTGGATGACGTCCAGGTTATCTTCCTCGACGCACCCGTCAGCGGCGGCCGACCGGGAGCAGTAGCGCGCACGCTGACCACCTTTGTTGGCGGCGATGCGGCAGCATTCAAACACTGCGAACCTGTGTTTCGCACCTTCTCGACGCAAGCTGTGCACATGGGCGTCTCGGGCTCCGGGCAGGTCGCGAAGCTTCTGAACAACGCCTTGACAATGACCAACCTCAAGAATGCGGTCGACGTGTTTGGTTTTGCGGACAAGCTGGGACTGAACATCGCCAGTCTGTTCGACGCAGTTTCGGTGAGCAGTGGGTCGAGCGTGGTCTTAAGAGCCTTAGGAACCGCCATCACTCCGGAGATTGCGCCGCACCTCCAAGATCTGATGAAAAAGGACATCGAGCATTTCGCCGATGCCATGGTGGCCAAGGGATTCGATCCGAGCGAGGTCGTAGAACGAGGATTAGGCGGGGCAAACGGTTTGCTCGATCTCGTCCAGCAGGTCACAGCGAGCCGGCCAACTGCCTGACGGGACCA
The DNA here is from genome assembly GCA_023386155.1 of Pseudomonadota bacterium. Classification (GTDB taxonomy): domain Bacteria; phylum Pseudomonadota; class Alphaproteobacteria; order Rhizobiales; family Beijerinckiaceae; genus Microvirga. The sequence continues at coordinate 49,810 of JAEWKH010000155.1, read as the reverse complement.
AGCAGTCATCTCGTCGTGCGATCACGAAGCAATAGGGCGGTTTGGCAAGACAGCCCCCGCGCTCATGGAGCAGGCTCCTATTCGAGAAGGATAGGAGCCTGGCTGTGGGGAACGCTATCAATACCTGCTGCATCGCCGCTGACGAGACAATCCGGGACACAGGGGTGCGAGAACGTATCCTCATTGTCGATGCAAACCTGGCCGAACGGGAAAGGCTCGCTCGGGAGTTTAGGGCCGCTGGCTATGACGTGGCTGCAGTGAGGACGGGCGAGCAGGCCCTTCTCCTCCTGAGGAACTGGCTGTCATGTTGATCGGCGCATCGGCTTCGTCGGGATGCACCCCGTTGGCAGACGTCTTTGATCGATAGCTGGGGGCGCGGCAGCCATAGCCAAGGCGAACCGGGCGGGTCGGCCTTGTCTGGGTAGCTTTAGGGTCAGAAACGACCCGCACCCTTAAGTCTGCAGGAGTTGAAAAATTATTCTGGACAGATTGATCTATTATGTCTATATCACCTCTCATGGCTAGGCATAAAGAATTTGATCGCGGTGCGGCCTTGAAGGCCGCTATAGCGGTCTTTGCCGATCAGGGCTTCGAAGGAACGTCGACGGATGATCTCCTGCGTTCCATGGGGATCAGTCGACAAAGTCTTTACGACACCTTTGGCGACAAGAGGACACTCTATCTCGAGGCCTTGCGACAGTATAATTCGAATAATGTGTCCGATCTTATCCGGACCCTGAACACGGCGCCGTCGCCCTTGAGGGGGATTGAGGCTGCGCTCCTTCAGTTTGCAACCGCGCCTGAATTCAATGGGACCATGGGTTGCATGGGGGTGAGCGCTATCTGCGAGTTCGGTCGATCGGACAAGGAGATCACGGCAGTAACCGATGCGATGGGACGGACACTGATAGGAGCGCTTGAGCGGCGGCTAACCGACGCCCAGGCTATGGGTGAGATCGGCTCGGACCTTGGCGTACCTGCGGCAGCTCAATTCATCGGTTCGACCCTTTCAGGGATGAAGGTCAGTGCGAGGGCTGGCGCCTCCACAGACGTCCTGCGCAACATTGCTCGCATGGCTCTCCGGAGCCTGAAGTAGCCCGCAGTGAGTGTTGAGGGAATCGAGCGGGATTTTTGTCCCTAATTTCAGACTGAATAGTCCAGAATAGAGACTAAATCCGGAAACAAGAGTCAGAGCTTGGCCTGTCAGGTCTAAGCAGATCAAAGGAGGCATCATGCCACCACGCTATTCACCGACACATCTGCTGATCCGTGCGCAGATTGAAGATGTAGTCAATCGCTACACGCGGGCCGTCGACCGGATTGACGAGGCGGCGCTTCGGAACTGCTTTCACCCGGGGGCAACGATGCATGCGGCTGGGTTGGAAACGACAGCCGACAGCTTTTGTGACGTGGTCGTGGGCATGCTCCAGGAACTCGAGCTCACGCATCACCAGATTGGCAATGTCCAGATCGACTTCGACAGTCACGCTGCCGGCGATGGCACGGTTGTGTTCGGCGAGACGTATTTTACCGCCGTCCATAGGATCGGCCCGGCAGGGTGGTCGCCCTTCCCACAGGCCAAGCCTGGCGAAGATCTCATAATGCGCGGCCGCTACGTCGATCGCTTTGAAGATCGAGCTGGACACTGGGCCATCGCCCATCGGGCCATTGTCATCGACTGGGTCCGTTTCGACCCGCCTGACGATCGCGGCATCGTGGAGAATTCCCGTGGCCGCCGCGATCATTCCGATCCCGTCTACCATCCGAGGAAATCCGCATGAGCAAGAACACAATCGGTGTTGGCGTGATTGGCGCAAGCACTCTCAATCCCGGCTGGGCCATGGCCTCGCACATCCCGGCGATCCAGGCCCTCCCGGACTTCGAGCTGCGGGCGATCGGCGCAAGCAGCAAGGCTTCTGCCGACGCGACAGGGCAAGCCCTCGGTGTGCCTGCCTTCGACAACCCTGAGGCACTCATCAACCATCCCGACGTTGATCTGGTGGTGGTCGCCGTAAAGGTACCGCACCATCATGGCCTGACCGTTGCCGCCCTCGACGCCGGCAAGATGGTGTTCACCGAGTGGCCATTGGGCCGGACCCTGGAAGAGGCCGAAGACCTTTCGACCCGAGCCCAAAGGGCAGGGGTGCGGACAATTATTGGACTGCAAGCCCGATTTTCTCCGGCCGTGCAGTATGCCCGTGACCTGATCGCACAGGGCTACATTGGTGATATCCTGGCGACGAACCTCGTCGGCACAGGCATGATCTGGGGGGATCAGATCCCGCGGTCCTTCGCCTATACCCTTGATTTGGACCAGGGTGCCGGGGTGCTGCCGGTCCCGATGCTGCATGCTCTTGATGCGGTCAACTTCGTCCTAGGCAACTTCGTCAGTGTCGATGCTGCTGCGGCGGTACGCCGGCCGACTGTTCGCATCACCGAAGAAGACCGCTCGGTGCAGGCTACTGCCTTTGATCATATCGCCCTCAGTGGGGCTTTGCAGAATGGCGCCATCGTGTCGGTTCTGTACCGTGGGGCTCCGTCACGGGGTGACAATCTGCGTTGGGAGATCAACGGCACCAAAGGCGACCTTGTCCTGACAGCCACCAATGGAAACTTCCAGGTTGCCGATCTGAACCTCCAAGGCGCCTGGAACAACCAGACAGATGTTGCTCCGCTCGAGTTGCCTGAGACATTTGCCGCGGCTCCCGGCGGGCTGTCCGGCGATTTTGGCGCCAACACGCTGCGTGAATATGCAGCCTTCGCGCGCGATCTCCGGAACGGAACAAGGGTCGTTCCCGATTTTGCCTACGCGGTGCAGCGTCACAGACTGCTTGATGCGATCCATGAGGCAGCCCGGACTGGCAGTCGGCAGAATGTGGCGTGACATGGCACAGCGCATGAAGCAGTGGGAGTTGAGCACTCCCGGTATCGAGGCCCTGCGTCTTGTCGAGGCAGAGCGTCCTTCTCCAGGCGCAGGGGAGGTGCTCTTGCGAACGCAGGCTGTCTCGCTGAACTACCGCGATGGCGCCATCATCGAAGGCGCCATGGGGTCACCATGGAAGGGTGCCTTGGTTCCTGGATCCGAGATGACAGGTGAGGTCGTGGCACTGGGCGAGGGTGTGACACGGTTCGCGGTCGGCGACAGGGTGATCATCAGCGACAATGTCGGCTGGATCGATGGTCCCAAGCCGCCGGATGATGCCAATCACGAAGCCGTTCTGGGCCGTCTCGCCGAGTATGCGGTCGCTCCAGAAGCGCAACTGGTCAGAGCCCCGGCATCTCTCGATGCGGCGGCTGCCAGCACCCTGTCGGTGGCGGGCTTGACGGCCTGGTTTGCGGTCGTCGAGCTAGGCGCTGTTCGGGCCGGCCAAACGCTAGTGGTCCAGGGGACCGGAGGTGTCTCGCTGTTCGCCATCCAGTTTGCCGTCGCCCATGGTGCTCAGGTGATTGTTACGTCAAGCAGCGATAGCAAGCTGCAGAGGGCAATGGCTCTCGGGGCCGGCAACGGTATCAACCGCGTGGAGCATCCGGAATGGCAACGCCCCGTGCTGGAGATTACCGGCGGGCGCGGGGCTGAGCACATCCTCGAAATGGCTGGGGGCGATAATGTCGCGCGTTCGTTGGAAGCGGTTTCGCTGGGCGGACGGGTATCAATCATCGGCCTTCTGGAAGATACAACCCTCCATGCCCCAATCCTGCCACTGCTGTTTAAGCGGGCGACTCTGGCTGCGATCGCGGTAGGGCATCGACGTGCGCTGGAAGATATGGTCCGCGCGATCGACCATCTCCGGATCAAGCCGATCATCGACAAGGTCTATGATTTCCAGAGCGCCCCTGAGGCCTTTGTGCATCTTCGCCGCGGCCCCTTCGGCAAAGTGGTCGTCAAGGTAGCGGACTAAAGCGCCTTTCCGGCGAAGCGGATCCGCTGCGCCCTCCAACAGTACGGCATGGCAAGGCGGGTACTGACTTCCACGGAAAAGGGGTCAGCCATTGCTGCGCCGCCTTCTATAAAGGAACAGATATGATGAAAGCCATTGTTCTCGAAGCGGTCGGCGGCCCAGACCAGTTGCGGGTAATGGAAGTTCCCGACCGCAACCCGGCTCCCAATGAGGTGCTCGTCGACATCGTGGCCGCCGGCGTTAACTACATGGACGTCGGCACACGCGTCGGCATGTACTCGATTGCGCCTCTTCCCATGACGCCAGGAGTCGAGGGGGCTGGTCGGATTGCAGCTGTCGGCGAAGACGTTCGCAATCTCAAGGCCGGTGATCGCGTTGCTTGGTTCTTTGCGGTCGGAAGCTATGCCGAGCGGATTATCGCGCCGGCAGAGGCGATGGTTCCGGTCCCTGACGATATTGACCTCAAGACGGCCGCGGGTCTGCTGATGCAAGGACTGACGGCAAGCCATCTCGTTACGGACACGTACGCCATCAACCCCGGCGACGTAGCCCTGGTTCATTCCGCCGCTGGCGGGGTCGGTCTGATGCTTACGCAGTTGATCAAGCTGCGTGGCGGGCGGGTGATCGGCCGCGTTTCGAGCCCGGAAAAAGTGGAACTCGCCAAGGCAGCCGGAGCCGATCACGTCATCGTCGATAGTGCCGGTGACTTCGCTGACGAAGTCCTGCACCTCACGGACGGGGCAGGTGCTCATGTGGTGTATGACGGGGCAGGGGCGGACACCTTCCAGGGATCCCTCGCCTCCCTGCGTTATCATGGAGTCCTGGCCTATTATGGCCAGACCATCAAGCGGCAGCCGCCGATCGATCTGCTGGATCTGCCCAAAAGCGTGCTGGTGACCTATCCCGTGGTTCACCACCACGTCAGGACACGTTCGGATCTCCTTGGGCATTCCCAGGCCCTGTTCGATCGAGTGCGGGACGGTAGCCTTAAAGTACGGATCGGACACCTGTACCCTTTGGCAGAGGCGGCGCAGGCCCACATCGACATCGCGTCGCGGCGAACGACCGGCAAGCTTCTTCTTGTCCCATAATCGGCTGTTGGACAAAGTTACAATAAGGTGGCATTGCCCCGAACCTCAGTCTGTTGCTTGGTCGATGGACTGGGTGCATGATGCCTCGTCGAGTCTATTGACGCCATGTCGTCGAGCCACGAAATCGGGATACTGTGTTATAGTAGCTTTGCGTTAAGACCGTTGGGTGGTCTGGGTTATCCTCCGAGGCAATCTGGGGCCGAAGGCGCTATAACAGCCTGAGTTGGGCACCCACGGTTCTCGGTGTTCGAGTAATCAAGTCGGCGGATGCGGGCCGGGTCTCATGCCGTGTCTCTCGGGGAAAAGTTGCAAGAGCCGCTGGTGGAGCGCCATGAGAGAGGAACAGCCGATCGTCTTCGTTGTCGATGATGATCCGAAAATCCGCAACTCCCTCGAGAATCTCCTCGCATCGGTAGGCCTTGAAGCGCGGTTGTTCGGATCGACGCCCGAATTCCTGAACAGTCAGCGCCCCGATGTGCCCGCGTGTCTCGTTCTCGATGTCCGGTTGCCGGGGCTGAGCGGACTCGACTTGCAGCGGGAATTGAACCGTCTGAACGTCGATCTTCCCATCATCTTCGTATCCGGCCACGCCGACGTTCCCATGTCGGTGCGGGCCATGAAGGCAGGAGCGGTCGAGTTCCTGACCAAGCCGTATCGCGAACAGGATCTGCTCGATGCGATCCAGACCGGGTTCGAGCGGGACCGTGCCCGGCGCCAGGAAATCCGATCATTGTCAGGCTTGCAGCAGCGCTTTGCTGCATTGACGCCAAGGGAGCATGAGGTCATGGACCTCGTTGTCTCCGGCCTTATGAACAAGCAGATCGCAGCCAAGCTTCAGGTCAGCGAGATTACGATCAAGGTCCATCGTGCGCATGTCATGCGCAAGATGCAGGCCAGATCGCTGGCGGATCTCGTGCGGATAGCAGATCGGCTCCACACTGCGCTTGGACGACCGCCATTAACATAGATCGCCCAGTCGAGAACCGGCGCCGGTTTGCCAGCGCTTGAAGCCTCAAATTTTGGACAGCCAGTTTATTGATCGTGCGAAGTTGGCAAAGCCGTTCGAACGCGGAAGAGCGGCTTCTCCCTCCGGCTTACACTGCCTGCACTGACCGAGGTCTCCCTCCGTCCCGGTTCAATTGGATTATCCGGGAGTGCACTGATGTCCATATCAAAGTCTGAAGCGTCCTTGTTGCCATCACGCCGATCCATACTTGCCGGAACCGCCGGGGCGCTTGTCGCACCAGCTCTCATCGCTGCTCCCAATCTGACAGCAGCGCAGCCTCGTCTCAGCCAGCCAGCCAAGGGGATTCCCATGACGACGATCACGACAAGGGACGGTACGCAGATTTACTATAAGGATTGGGGCAGGGGCCAGCCGGTCGTATTCAGCCACGGATGGCCTCTCACGTCGGATGCGTGGGAAGACCAGATGTTCTTCCTGGCCAGCCATGGCTACCGCTGCATCGCTCATGACCGTCGCGGGCATGGGCGCTCAAGCCAGCCGTGGGACGGCAATGACCTCGATACCTACGCCGACGACCTTGCCGAACTGGTCCAGGCACTCGACTTGAGGAATGCTGTCCATGTCGGCCACTCGACCGGCGGTGGCGAAGTGACCCGCTACATCGGCCGGCATGGAACCTCACGGGTGGCCAAAGCGGTCTTGGTCGGCGCGATCCCGCCATTGATGCTGAAGACGGAAGGCAATCCCGACGGAACGCCGATGGAGGTGTTCGATCAGCTCCGCTCCAGTGTGCTCGCCGATCGGACCCAGCTCTGGAAGGATTTGACAATGGCCTTCTATAGCTACAACCGACCGGGCGCCAAAGTGTCGGAAGGAGTTCGTGAGCAGTTCGTCCACCAAAGCATGATGGCTGGCTTCCCCGCGTCGTACTTCTGCATCAAAGCATTCTCTGAGACTGACCTGACCGAGGATTTGAAAAAAATTGATGTGCCAGCCTTGGTGGTACACGGCGACGATGATCAAATCGTGCCGATCAAGGCGGCTGCGTTGCGGTCGGTCAAGTTGATCCCCCATGCGACGCTCAAGATCTATGAGGGCGCACCCCATGGCCTTGCGACAACCCACAAGGACCGCCTGAACGAGGATCTGCTCGGGTTCATCAAGAGCTAGAGCTCGGGATGGTTGTGGAGGATGCTATGACCTATGCCAATCACACCCGCCTGACACGTCGCGGCTTCTGCCTCTGCTGCGTCGGCGCCACGACCTTCGCGGCCACCGGTGGGTGGCTGACGCCCAGGGAAGCCTATGCCCAGGCACAAGGCATCGTCGATATGATCCGCTCGGCCGCTGCGAAAACTCCAATCGAGGTTCATAAATTGCGGGGTAATGTCAGTGTTCTCGAAGGATCTGGCGGCAATGTCGCCGTTCTGACCGGACCTGACGGTAAGGTCCTGATCGACGCTGGCATCACGGCATCGCGGCCTCGCATGATCAAGGCCATGAGCGGCCTCGGTCGGGAGCCGATACGGCATCTGATCAACACGCACTGGCACTTCGATCATACGGACGGCAACGAGTGGCTCAACAAAGAAGGAGCGACGATCCTTGCTCAGGAAAACGCACGCAAGCATCTCATGTCCGCCCAGAGAGTCGAAGACTGGGATTTCAACTTCCCGCCATCACCCCCGGCGGCGCTTCCCAGCGAAACTGTATCAGCCGAGAAGTCGCTTCGGCTGAACAACGCGACACTGCTTCTCAAACATCGGCCCAACGCGCATACGGACGGTGACATTACGGTTGCGTTCGCTGAAGCGGATATTTTCCACACCGGCGACATCTACTGGAACGGGATCTATCCGTTCATTGACTACTCGACTGGAGGAAGCATTGACGGGACAATTCGCGCTGTCGAAGCGATTCTTGCCAGCATAGGTGACAGGACGATCCTTGTTCCTGGGCACGGGCAGCCTGTGAGCAACAAAGCCGAACTGCAGGCCTACAGGGATATGCTGGCCACAATCCGCGCAAATGTAGCCAATCTGAAGAAGCAGGGCAGGTCACTTGACGACATCGTCGCAGCAAAACCAACCGCTGCCTTCGATGCCAAGTGGGGGCAGTTTGTCATCGGGCCAGCCTTCTTCACAAAGCTGGTTTACGAAGGTGTCTGACTGAAAGGATTAGGCTTATGTCTCGTTCCGCTAATTCTCTCGTCATCGATATCCCGGTCGAGCTGCAACTCGTAAAATCAGTGCACAGCATCGGCGATTTACAATTTGAGGGCGATCTGCCGGCCTCGCTGTTCCACCTTCAGCTCATCACGGGCGATATCGCCGACTGGCATGCCCAATCCGACGTGATCGCGGTGTTTCACACGAATGCCGGGCATGTGACGCTCAACGATGAGGCATATAACGCCTCGCGTAACATCTCGACGGGTAATCCTTACAAGAACCTCGTAGCGGATTTGATCAGGCGTGGTACGAAAGTCGAGCTTTGTGGTGCAACCGCCAGGGTCAACGGTTGGGGTAATGCGGATCTGCTCCCGGGCGTAAAAATCAACCTGGATGCCATGGCCAGGACAATTCAGCTTGTCCAGCAAGGGTTCGTGAAGATCACCGAATGAACAGATAAGTGCCTTCAACTCCTGGCACCTCTATGGCTCAGGATGCTCCAAGAGGGGCCCCGGCAAGGGAGCCATGATATCCAACAAGGGATGATGCGGGCCACCGGGCAAGGAGTGTCAGGGCTTCAAACGCCAACACGATCACGATGGAATATTGTTTAACGAAACATTGCTCTGGTACAGTGCGGACTCGGTGAGTACGGGCCCGCAAACGGAGTACCATTGCGATGGATCATTCCATTCCCTATGGACGGCACAATGTGACAATTGTGCTAGGCTGTACTGGTGTTGCGTTGAGTTGGCTATCCGGCGACACCTCAGGCCTCATCGCAGTTACCGCCCCACTGTACTTCCTGGTAGGACGACAATCACGTTGGTTTACGATCGGGCTCTGCATTCTTGCCATTGCTGGCTGGGTATTGCTGATCAACGCGTCTGGATTCAAAGGGAATAGTGTTTTTCTAGGTCTATCCTCCTTATTGGCAGCTCTTCTTGCCATCCACTTGATCATCCTACGTAGCGAGAACGATGCTTCTGACCGACATGTGGACCGGGAGGCTCGGCTGATTGTGGAGAGCATGCCGGGACTTGGCTGGTCAACCGACGCTACCGGCAATTTCATTTACGTCAGTCCAAGCGTCATCGAATATGTCGGTAAACAAACCGAGGAGTTCAATCGCACCGGGCGCACCGGACTGGAGGCGGTCCATCCTGACGATGCTGAGCGTGTCACAAACGCATGGCTCCGCAGCCTCCAGACGGGGGAACCGTTCGAGACGGAGCACCGGATACGACGGTACGACGGTACGTACCGTTGGTTCCATGCTTTGGGACGGCCAGTCTTGGACCATAGTGGCCGTCCGACCGGTTGGTATGGCACAACAATCGACATCGAGGAGCGGAAACAGGCTGAAGTGACAGCCGCAAAAAGCAAACAGCAGCTACAGGAAATCATTGATACCATACCGGCTCTGGCATGGACCACGAATGCTGCGGGCGAGGCATCCTATTTCAGCAAGCGAACGCTCGACTACGTCGGTTTCTCCAGCGAGGAGTTATTCAAGGAACCCTTCGCAGCGATGCATCCGGAGGATATCCCTGCGTTCAAAGATGTATGGGCACAATCAGTCGCCTCCGGTCAGTCCTTTTCATTCACATACCGACTTCGGCGCTTCGACGGTGAGTACCGTCGGCATGTGGGACGCGCGGAGCCCTTGCGCGATGAGGCCGGTTCGATTGTCGAGTGGATCGGGGCGAATATCGATATCAATGAATGGCACGAGGCTGAGGAGGCGCTGCGTGCCAGAGAGCTTCAGCTGCGCCTGCTCGTCGATACGATCCCGACAATGGTGTGGTGCATGACCCCGGAAGGGGAGCCGTCCTATCTTAACAAGAAGCTCATGGATTACGTGGGACTGACCTTGAAGGATCTCGAAGCTCCCGATGGAACCCGACTCACCGGTGCCATTGAATCGGTAGTCTTTCCGGACGATCGATCCATCGTGCGTGCAAACTTGGAGCAATCGTTCCAAACCGGGAAGCCGTTCAGTATGAAGTATCGGCAAGTGCGGGCTGATGGTGTGTACCGGTGGGTCGACGGCCGGGCAGAGCCACTCCGGGACACCGATGGCCGGATCATCCAGTGGTATGGCGTTACGGTCGACATTGATGACGAGACAAGGATGCATGAGACGCTTCGCCTGGCCCAGGATCGTCTGGCGCGTGCGACACAGGCAGCGAGCCTCTCAGAATTGTCAGCGTCCATCGCTCATGAAGTCAATCAACCCCTGGCCGCCGTGGTGACGAACAGCGAAGCGGCCTTGCGCTGGCTCTCATCGGAACCGGCCAATGTCGAGCGGACCAAGGCAACGTTGGAATGGATTATACGGGATGCAACGGAAGCTGCCGAAGTGGTCAGCCGCGTCCGGGCATTGTTCAGACAGTCGCCTCAAACCCAGACTATGGTGAAAATCAATGAGGTCATCGGAGAAGTGCTCCGCCTGATGCAAGCGGAGGTTTCAGGAAAGGGCGTCCGTATCGATGCTGAGCTGAGTCCGGATCTCCCCCCGATTGCTGCCGATCGTATCCAGATCCAGCAGGTTCTTGTTAATCTGATCCGCAACGGTGTTGATGCGACCGAGGCCTCAGACCGCGGACCCAGGCTGCTGCGGGTCCGAACACGGCTGGACCAGGAAAGCGACATGGTGTGTGTCGAAGTCAGGGACCACGGCTATGGGATCAAGGAACCGGAGAGGATCTTTGAGCCCTTTTATACCACGAAGGGAACTGGTCTGGGCATGGGTCTGGCGATTTGCCGGTCCATCATCGAAGCCCACAATGGGCGCCTATGGGCGGAGCCCGCTGACCCAATCGGATCCGTGCTCAAGTTCTGCCTTCCAATGAGTTCCGACGAGTTCGAATAACCCAGGAGAAGTTTCCATCTTCGAACGTTCCGCCCGCCGCACAGGAAATCGCTGATATGCCCGTTGAGCATAGGCCAGTCATAGCGGTTGTGGATGATGATCAACGAACTCTCGTGTCGCTAAAGAACCTGTTGGAGTCTGCGGGTTACTCGGTCCGGCTGAATCTATCGATCCAGTCATTCTTAAAGGGTTCACCCCTCTCTGAGATTGATTGCCTGATCACCGACGTCGGAATGCCGGACATCGATGGGTTTGAGTTGCAGCACCGAGACGAGGAGGTTCGACCCGACTTACCTGTCATCCTCATTACGGAGACCACACAATCAACTCCCAAAAGTACGCCCCAGGGCATGCCGATAAGAATTTCTTGAGAAATCCCTTTAAGGGTCAGGAATTGCTGTCAGCAGTGCGCCAAGAGCTGTTGCCGTCTCGTAAGATCTCCTAGCGCATCGTGCGAAAAAGTGGACCCGGTTTTTCGCAATCAACGATGCGCGCATCAAGGGAGAGGGCATCGGATTGATCCCAAAAGTGGGGTCCACTTTTGGGTCCGATGCTCTAGTGACCGAATGCATCTCGGCTCGGATAGTCCCCTGGTGACAGGGCTTTAACGTGATCGGCGGCACTTGCCATGTGGGCCCCGTGGCAACTCGTCGGCGAGGGGAAGGAGCCGTTGGCGCTCGCGGAGTCCCGGATCTAGAGCATCCGGCCCGGAAGTCAGAGGATGAAGCCCGCTCGCGCCCCAGATCGACTCGATCCCGAATACAGCGATTTCAGGTCGAGTAGCAGCTTTCAGTGCCTGTCACTCTTCAGGAGAAGGAACGAAGCCTCAGCCGCGGGAAGAGACGGGGCCAGCGGAGGGTGGTTCATTCTTCATCCCTTGCCGAGGGATCTCGAAGCGGCCTTCCTCAGCCTTATGGAAGTACTGGCTGGCGACTAGCATGCCCTTGGCGGGACGGATCGGTGGGATGCAGGCCAGTAGCAGGAACGGCAGAGACGTGAGCAGGTGTACCCACAAGGAAGGTTCCCAGATCGTTTCAATCCACACGCCAAACCCCGCTGCAGGGATGCCCATGATGATCATGACGAAGAAGGCTGGGCCGTCGGCGGGATCGGCAAAGGAGTAGTCGAGCCCACAGGCCTCGCACCGCGGCGCAAGCGTCAGGAAGCCGTTGAAGAGACGGCCCTTGCCACACCGGGGGCAACGGCACATGAGGCCGTGCTTGAGGATTGATTCCTTTGCAGTAGGGTTCCTGGTCATGTCGGATCCTTACGCGATAAACTCTGGGAGCTCCGCAGGTGCCTCGTGTGTATGGATTGACAACCCATACATTAGACCTTACTTTCTGTGCCCTGACCGGTTGGTTATAGCTACTGGCGCTCAAGATCTTTGATTGACCGATTCATGGGTTATGTATGTCTTACAAGATACATACATCTGAAAGACAAAAAGGTCAAGGAAACGTGCTGTCCTGGATGCCGCAGATTGAGAACGAGAACGGGCCCAAGTACTTGGCAATCGCCGGGGCGCTGTTGGCCGACGTACAGTCCGGGCGGCTCAAACCGGGGCACCGACTGCCATCGCAACGTCAACTCGCGAAGGAACTCGGGGTTGATCTCACGACAGTCACCCGCGCCTTCAACGAGGCTCGCCGAATGGGGCTGATCGAGGCCAACACCGCACGAGGTAGCTACGTGCGGGGCACGGCGTCGGAACAGGACAACGCCGCCCTGGCCGGATCCCCGATCATCGATCTGAGCATGAACATGCCGCCGCAGCCATCTGCCGCGAAGCTGCGCGAACGCATTCAGGAGGGCATTGCAGGCGTGCTGTCATCTCCTCACGGGCTCATGCATCTGCACTACCAGGAGAGCGTGGGGGCCAGGCCGGATCGTGCCGCCGCCGCCCGGTGGCTCGGCGCACGCATGGGATCCGTTTTGCTTGACCGGATTATCGTAACCAGCGGCGCCCAGGCGGCGCTCTATGCGGTCGTGCGGATCCTGGCGGGGCCGGGCGAGGCCATCTGCGTTCCGGATCTTACCTACCCGGGCCTGCGGGCAATCGCCGAGCAGCTCAAGGTACGGCTGGTTCCGGTGGTCATGGACGGGGAGGGGATCGATCCCGCTGCCCTTGAGGAGGCCTGTCAGCGCGAGAGGCCGAAGGCCGTCTACTGCGTTCCAACCATTCACAACCCAACGACAGCAACCATGTCGGCCATGCGGCGCGAGGCTCTCGCCGAGCTGGCACGCCGCCACGGAATCGCGATCATTGAGGACGATGCCTACGGGGCACTGGCGCGGCAAGTTCCGGCACCTGTCGTGGCAATCGCGCCAGAGCGCACTTGGCACATCGCCACGTTGTCAAAGTGCGTGACGCCCGCCCTGCGCACGGCCTACGTCGTCACGCCGGGCATGGCCGACACCCTGCGGCTGGCAGCCGAGATCCGGGCCATGTCTCTGATGATGCCGCCGCTCATGGCAGCCTTGGCCTCGAAGTGGATCCTGGATGGCACGCTGGATGCCATCACGGCAGCCATCCGCGAGGAGAGTGCCGCCCGGCAGGTTATCGCAGGTCGGGTTTTGCAAGGACACACGTTCCAGGCGCACTCGGAAGGACATCACCTGTGGCTGACCCTGCCGGAACGCTGGCATCGGGCCGACATCAATCTTTATGCACGGCAATCGGGCTTGGCACTGGTGCCGAGCGAGGCTTTCGCCGTAGGATCAGCCCCGGAGGCAATCCGCGTCTCCCTTGGTGCGGCTCAGAACCAGGCGGTGCTGGAGCGTGGACTCCACCTGCTGGGGACAATCCTGTCGCATGGTCCCAGTGCTCTGTCCTCGATCGTCTGATTGCCTCGCATCATGAGGAACGGTATTCAGGAAGTGCCACTCGCGGCCAAGCTGCTCAAGGTCACGCCCAAGGCCGTCGATCTGATCCTGGTGCAACTCGGCAGCGCCCCGCCGCGCGGGTTCATCGTGCGAACCTGCTACATCGCCTGGGGTAGCGTGTAAGGAACTGTCCGGTCATCCGGGAAACATCTTGACCCTTGATCTCGATCCTGCCGGATCGGCCCGTATAGCTGACACGGGAAGGCAGGATTCATCCTCCCGGCAGCAAGCTGTGAACGGCCTGCAGGTGGCCGGCCAAAGATTAGCCATTTGCCTATTCTTCGATCTTGGAGCGTGCCGGCGCCCGACTTATCCCGGGCACCTCTCTTGCTAAGGATTGTTGCGATGCCATTTTCCAGAATGCTCTCCGTTGCCGCGGCAGCGATCTCGCTCGTGATCGGCGCCGGACCGCCTGCCATGGCGGATGAGCCGATCAAGGTGAAGGTGTTCATCGGCTCGATGTTCGAAATCGGGCAGAACACCGGCGACCGGGCTGGCGAGTTCCAGCATTGGTACGAGCGCTATTTTGCTCAAGCCAAGCCCATTTCCGTGAAGGGGGCCCTGAACCCCGTGTACTGCAACGACGATGGGATCTGCGGGGCTGTCCTCGGCATGGGCAAGGTCGCATCGTCCTCATCGGTTCAGGCGATCATCCTGAGCCCGCAGTTCGACATGTCGCAAACCTACTTCATCATCAGCGGTGTGGCCGGCACGCCGCCCGAGCGGGGGACCATTGCCGACGTGAGCTGGGCCATCTGGCTGATCGACTACGACCTCGGCCACCGCTGGGCTCCGGAGGAGGGGGAACCGGGCGCTCCGACCTTCATGCCGCGCAAGGGCTACGAGAAGGTCCGGCTGTTCCAGCTCAATCCCGATCTGGTCAGCTGGGCGATGCAGCTGACCGGCAAGGTCAATCTCAAGGACTCGGAGTCGGCACGATCCTACCGGATGCGCTATCCGCAGGAGGCCGCGCGGAGCGCACCGGCGGTGAAGACCGGCACGCACATGACCGGGGACACGTTCTTCCATGGCCCGGGCATGTCGGCCCAGGCGCAGTACATCGCCAAGCTCTACGGCGCGGATGATTACCTGATCACCGAGATGGAGGCAGCGGCCATCGCGCAGGTTGTCCAACGGACGTTAGGTGATGGCCGCCTTCTGAGCCTTCGCGGTGCGGTGAACTTCGACCAAGGCAACCCGAACGAGACCACGCTCCAGCATCTCGATCCAGCGCCCGGCCAGACCGCGGGCGGATTTGCCGAGACGGTGGATAACATAGCCGTCGTCGGAAGCCGGATGGTGGATCATATCGTGGCGCACTGGCCCGAGTGGCAGAGGGGCGTGCCGCCACTGCCCAGGCAGTAACCCTTGGCGCGCGTCTGATTCAATTAGGCTTCCGTTTGAGTGGGCTGATTGTGTCCGGCAACATGCGCGACGAGCCGTTGAACGAGAGCTTGTTCTTCGGACTCGCATGTCCGCGAGCTGATCGCGGCCTGGGTCGCGGATGACAGGACGGCGAGGCCTCGTTCTTCCTCGGGCTATCGGACGCCGCAGGCGTTCTCGCGCGCCCTACGAACCGCAAGGGGCCATCACGCTGCGCTACGGACAGGCTCCGTGCGCTGGCTCCCTTGTGCTCTTGTCGCGCCACACGGCGTAACACTGGCCGATGCTCTAGATGCAACTGGATGAAACTTCAGTGGCAGATCATCCTGACAAAAAGTCATTCCCGTTCCCGCCAGAAAGGGTATCGAACGAAGCATTTTGCGTTCAGGCCGCCGCGTGGGGCAGGCCTTCCCGCTGCAATCCAGTCTCGTCCTCAGGGCTGCGAACGCAGTTGCGGTCGGCCGATTTGGCTTGGTAGAGGGCCCGGTCCGCCGCCTCGAGGAGAACCGCTCTCTCGCTTCCGCGGGACGGCTGCGCCGAGGCGATCCCGATGCTCGCCGTGACCACCCGGTACGGGCTGCCCTCATGCGCGATGCCCAAATCGACGATGGCCTGACGGATGCTTTCGGCGATCAGGCGGGCCCCGGCGACATCCGTCTCGGGCAGGACGATGGCGAATTCCTCGCCGCCATGGCGGGCAGCAACGTCGCGGGGGCGCCGGATATGGGTGTCGAGCGCGCCGGCGATCGCCTGAAGAGCCTCGTCGCCTTTTCCGTGGCCGTAACGATCGTTGAAGCTCTTGAAGTAATCGGCGTCGACATAGAGCAGCGAGAGCGCTGAACCGGAGCGAATGGCCTGGCGCCATTCGCGCTCGAAGGTTTCGCGGAAGGCCCGGCGGTTCGGCAGGCCCGTCAGGTCGTCCGTTCGCGCGATCCGCCTGAGCTTGGTCTCGGCCCTCGTGCGGCGTTTCAGTTCGCGCTGAAACAGGATCGTCATTCCGACGACAGCGCAGCTGAGGACCAGTGTCATCAGGCTGAGAACCAGCGCTTTTCTCTGCCAGGCCGAGAAGATCTCGTCGACCGAGAGCGCTACGGTGAGAACGAGGGGATACT
Organism: Pseudomonadota bacterium; assembly: GCA_023386155.1. Lineage (GTDB taxonomy): Bacteria > Pseudomonadota > Alphaproteobacteria > Rhizobiales > Beijerinckiaceae > Microvirga. The sequence goes on along the minus strand of JAEWKH010000155.1, from coordinate 33,426 downwards.
TGTTGAGGCGTTCGAAGGAGATGATGCGCCGGACGCCGTCGATGGGCGAGGTTGAGTCGAAGGTGCCGGATTTTTCCTGAAGAAGGCGCCGGACATGCGGAGAGCCGCCGAAGTCCTGATCGATCTGGCTCTCATCGTAGGGATAGCGCGTCAGCAGGACACCGTCGTTGCGAAAGAGATTGATCGCTCCGTGCCGGCCGAGGCTCAGCTTGTCGAACCGCTGGTTGATGGTGATCAGGGGCATCGATCCCATGATGACCCCGGCGAAGCCCCCCTCCGGATCCGAGAGCCTCCTGCTGATGCCGATGGTGAGGTCCTCGTGCGGCGTTCTGCTCTTGAACGGGCGGCTGACATAGAGGCCGATGTGACGGTTCTCCTTGTGGGCGATGAAATACTCGCGATCCGCAACATTGAGCGACCGCGAAGCGATGACGGGTCCGGCATCGGCGATGAGGTCGCCGTCCCGGTCCACGAGCAGCAACGTTCCCATGAAGGACGCCGAAGCGGCGCGATCGAAGAGCATGCGGTATTGAAGATCGGGAGGGAGTTGCTGGACGCTGAGATATCGCAGTCCCTCCATCGCCCCCTTCAGCGAGAGGTCGAGCAGTTCGAGGTTGTTGTCGAGATCGTGAGCGATGGTGGTCAGGATGTTGCGCGAGGCCTTTTCGGCCTCCTGCCATGTGCTCTGGCGGTCCATCCATAGCGTATGCGCCGAGATCCCAAGGATCCCCAGGGCGATCACGCCTGCAACCAAGTGCAAATAGACTTCTGAGAACAGGCGTTTCATTCGGCGCAACACAAATCTCTATCTGAATATATTCTATAGACGGTCCTAATGGTTTGTTACAGCCATGGGTGGGCGAGACTAATAAACAGGAAAAGTTGCCGAAAAAACTGTCAGTTCTATTTGTACTGATACAATTCATGCAACTTGATTACGTAAATATCGTGTCGACAAAGGACTCGGCTGCCAGCAGCGATGCCATCGATGGCGCCTTTCCTGTCACGCCCCTGCCTCGGGTAATGCCGAGCTTGCGCTAGGGCTTGGTCGCAACTTGCTTCCGGTCGCGTTGTCACAATTGCCTGATCGCGGCGTCGGGCTGTTGAAGCTCGAGATTCGACCCCACATGTTTCCTGAGGATGCGGTGGCCACGCGGTGGAACCGTCGACGGCTGGAGAAGCGTTCCCTCATGGAATGATCGGAGGCGTGTCATGGCAGGATTTTCGGGACGTTGGCTGGTGACTGCCTCGCTGGCCGGGCTTCTCGGGAGCCCATTGGCGGCTCTCGCCCAGACAGGGCGGTCCTGGGTCGACCCGCCGCCCGTGTCCGATACGAAGACCCGGCCGCCGGCCTCAGCACCCGCGACCCTTCCCGCGCCGCCGGCCCAGGCGGCACCTCCTCCTGCGTCCCCCGCGGAGGCCAGGACGAGCACGGACGCTCAACCGGCCGAGGGAGCATCTCCCCGCGAGACGGTGGCCGTTCAGCAGACCAAGCAAAAGACGGCCGCCGAACGAAAGGTGCGCGCTTCCTCGCGGGCCAGCGCATCGGCCAGCAGCCGGAAGCGCGAAGCGCAGGTCACGCGCCGGCGTGCAGCGGCGGCCCAGGTGTCTCAGGCAGAGAGGCGGCGAGAGCGGGCCACGCGCTATGGCTCAGTGCAGGAGGGGCTCGATGCAGGTCTTCAGGTCATGAGACTGCGAACCATTCAGCTTCCAGACGGGCGTCGCTTCAACGTTCTGACACGACCCGATCAGGATATCGCATCCGGGTGGCCGGACGGCTATTGAGCGGCGACAGGCTCTCTCTGCGTGCCGGATGCCCGCTTGCTGTTAATGCCTGCTATCGCAACGGGCCGGCGTCCTCGATGGCTTCAGGAGCATTCTGCCGAAAACGCGCAGCGGCATCTTCAGCGCGACTGCGGATGTCGAGCCACAAGCGTTGCTCCCGTTGCGCATCCGCGAGGGCGCGGTGAGCGGCGGGGCCGCGCTCATCGTTGACATGCCTCGCCTGAGCAGGAATCTCCTGCATGAGCGTGCGATACAGATCCAGCGGGACTTGGGCATCGCGCAGCACGTCGCGCACGATTCGCCTGTGCGCCATCTCCGTGTCCTCGAGACGCAGGGCATGGCGCGGTAGTCCTGCGGCGCGCAGGAGCTTGCTCAGCCACTTTCCGTCCCATGATGGGGCCGTCGCATAGAGCTGTCGGCCGGTCAGCACCGACACCATGCGCTGGGCGACATCTTCGATCGGGACTCCTTCCGTTCTCAGCTGCTCTCTCGAAATGCCGTGGATCCTGCCTGCCTTGGCGTCCCAGTCGGTCCAGGATGCAGCGGGCCTGATGAGGTGGCTCTCCTCCTCGCCGCTCGCGAAAACCCAGGCGACCTCTATGGGGTAACCCTCCTTGCCGAGAGAGGAGGCCTCGAAATCAAGAAATACGATATCTGACAGCCCAGCCATCCGAATCAAACTCGCGCATTGCGGCACTCGCTCTCCATCTTCATGAAAACTCGGCCGATATCGAGCGATGAACCGTGATCCACCGTGCCCTCAACGCGCCAGTTGCGGCAATGCTCCATCGCCCAGGATGACTGGGTGCAAGCGACATTCTCTCATGATCTCGTTGGGCCCGATGCTTCTTCTCTCATCTGGCGCATCGTTGGCGCGAAAAACCGGATCCACTTTCTCGCACAATGCGCTAGCGGGCGCTGGCGGACGTGAAGCCTGCGGGGGCCGAGACGGTGCCGGTTGTGACAGGGTCGCTGGCGCCTGTCCTGAGCGTGCGCAGGAGCCCCTTGCGCTTCGCTTCGTAATAATAACCCCCGGCATAAAGCGCGACGGCGCGATCCGGGTTGCCGCCGGCAACCTTGTAGGCGTTCGCCAGATAGGGAACCGCGTATGTCAGATTGGTGTTGGCGTCGAGCAGTCCGGAGACATTCCCCTTGTAGCCCATGCCACGCGCCGTGGCATAGCGGATCTGCATGAGCCCGAAATTGCCGCTGTTAGAAGCGCGCGGATTGTAGTCGCTCTCGCGTCGGATAACCCGATGCACCAATGTTTCGGGAATGCCGTGAGCCTTGGCGTGCTGCGCAACGAGCGCATCGATCTGGGCCCGTTCTTCGGATGCCGCTGCGGGCAGCGTGCAAGCGATCGCTCCACAGGCGAGAACAAGACGAGAAATCATGAAGGTCCCCTTGTTTGAGAGATTTCTCGACATCAATCGTGGCAAATGGACGTCAGCTTGACTGTAAGCGGGATGTGCAGAGCAGTTCCGCGATGCGGCCCGTCTCGCCTGAACGCCATTCGGGGAGATGGCGCATCAAGCTTAAGCTGTTCGGAGAGGTGCCGGTCGCACCGTCATTCGGATGCGATCGCAGCGTTCTCCGAAGGAGTAACAAGGTGGCGCGATTCAGCGTGCGAAACCCGCCATAAGCGATCCTCAAAAACTTGAAGCGCTCAAGGTTTCCATCGTGCCTGATGAATTCTCTCTGCCCGGAAGCGTGCGGTGCGATTGGTGAATTTGAACTGCACCTGAGGCTGTCGCTCAACGACAAACATCGCACCGGATAAGGCGTTGGAACGGATGGGCCTCAATCCGAAGCGCCGATCCGACAGGGCGAGGATCGCTTCAGTTACGCCACGCTTATGTATCCACGGTTCTGCCGGTGGAATGTCTCTGAAATATTGTAGCTTTCGATAAGCGCGCCATCCAAGCGCTTGTGCGTAAGACTATGCTTGTTTTTGGCGAGGGATCTACTTCTACCTCCTAAGCATAGTTCGCTACCTCTTTATTAAGGATGGATAACAAACCGTTAATTCGTACAATTCGAGGTAATCTCTGCGGAAAGGCTCCCTCGCATGTCACACCTTCTGCCAGTCACCACGATCTTAGGCTGCAAGAACTCGATGTTGCGTGAGGGCTTGAGGCATATCCTCTCAAGCACCCGGTTCCGACTGCATCCGGAGAGCGTGACAAGCGGAGAGATCGCTCTGGACCAGGCGGCCCAGGAAGGCTCGCTCCTCTTCATCCTCGATGCAAATCTCTACCCGTCGGGACTCGCTGAGGGAATCGCGTCCCTGAAGCAGAAATATGCTCAAGCCAGGATCGTCGTGCTGTCGGACAACTTCAATCTCGAGGGAATGAAGTCTGCCTTTCAATCGGGAGCCGATGGATATTGCCTTGCGACGACGGGATGCGAGGCACTGATCAAGTATCTCGATCTTGTCATGCTGGGCGAGGTCGTCTTCCCGTCGGCGCCTTTCCTTGCGGCCATCTCGAACCATGCTGAGGGATCGGATATCGCACTGGAAACGGCGGCTGGCAGAACCTCCCCTCTGCAGGTCGCACCGGCTTCGGAAGGCCATGACTCTCCTATTCGGACCTTGTCGAGCCGGGAGGCGGAAATCCTGCAATGCTTGATGCAGGGCGCTCCGAACAAGGTTATCGCGCGCAAGCTCGATGTCGCCGAGGCAACCGTGAAAGTTCACATCAAGGCGATTCTGCGCAAGATCAGGGTCGCCAACCGGACCCAGGCCGCCATGTGGGCCGTCAATCATCTGTCCTCAGGTTCGGACGATGCGGCATGGATGCAGTCGGGCGACAGATTGGCAGCGCACGGCCTTCGCTGATTTTTCGTCGCTTCTCCATGAACAGGCGAAGAACGTGCAGCGGACGCGCCCGTTGCATCCCCGGTTGCGGGAAATCTTCGGCCTCTGCCTGGGTGATGCTCGCTTTCTTGAAGCGAGCATCGGAACGGACCCTAAAAGTGAACTCCGTCTTTCCGTTCGATGGCGAGCCCGCAGCCTTCCCTAACTGATAGCGGGTGGGAAGCAGAGGGGCCTATGGGCCCTGATGGATAAAGGCTTTTACGGGGTAAGAAACGAACAGATAAATAGTTACGATATATCGTTTTAATATTCTTAGTTAAAGATTGTTAAAAGGAATTGAATGGGTAATGATTGTCTCGAATGAGATTATAAGCTAAACATCTTTTGGGGAAATTTGTTAATTTTCTGACCGAATCAAGACCAGAAAGGCATCTGCGATGCGGAACACCTACGATCTTGATAGCCTTTCGCATCCGGGAGCCTCTTCGGCGAAGGATGTCGCGTATTCAAGATACATGGAACTGGCCCGTTCGGTTGAGCCCTCCTCGACGGAGCATGTCGCAGCCCGCTCAGTAGAAACGCTTCTCATCGAGCCGAATGCCCTGTTGCGGGAGGGCCTGCGCAGGATCCTGGCCGAGACGGCGTATTCACCCTCGGCCATCGCTGCAAGCCTCGAGGAAATCGGATCGCTGGCAAAGTTCGACAGCAGCGCCATCGTGCTCATCATCGATGCAAGCCGCGATCACGATGAAGCCTGCCGCCAGGCCCAAGCGCTGAAAGAGAGGCATTCCAGCGCCAAAGTCGTCATGCTGATTGAGGAGTACGACCTCAAGCAGGTGATCGCGGCCTTTCAGGCGGGCGCGGATGCGTACCTCAAAAAGTCGATCTCGCACGAGGTACTCGTGAAGTCCCTGGATCTCGTGATGTTGGGAGAAGCCATTTTCCCGGGTGCGATCCTTGAATTGCTGCGGGAGCGGGAGGCCCAGACGAATCAGGCATGCGCAGCCCCGGTCGCCGAGGAAGCGCACGAGATGAGCGTCCCGGCGAAAGGCCTCTCGGTTCGCGAGACGGTGATCCTGCGGTGCCTCATGGATGGTGACTCCAATAAGATCATCGCACGGAAGTTCGACATCACGGAAGCGACCGTGAAGGTTCATGTCAAAGCGATCCTGCGCAAGATTCAGGCCAAGAACCGCACGCAGGCCGCGATCTGGGCAGCAAGCCACCTGCCGTCGAGCCGCAACAAGTCCTCCAGCTGAGCGCCCCAAATTCAGACGTCTGTCCGCAATGGGAGCCAATGGCTCCCATTGGTCGTTATAGGGACGCGAAGACGGTACTCCGAACAGGTCAAGCTGAGTGAAGCGCAGGTACGTGAGCCTGATCCTCCAGGATCATCGCGGCTCCCTTCTCCGCGATCATCAGGGTCGGGGAGTTCGTGTTTCCGCTTGTGATGGTCGGCATGACGGAAGCATCGATGACACGAAGCCCCTCGATCCCACGGACCCGCAGGCGTGCATCCGTGACGGCCGCGGGATCGCTGTCGATGCCCATCTTGGCGGTGCCGACCGGGTGGAAGATCGTGGTTCCGATGTCGCGCGCGCCATTCAGGAGCTCGTCGTCGGTCGTCAGCTGGGCTCCAGGCTTGTACTCTGCGGGGCGGTACTTCTGAAGGGCCGGCATCGAGACGATGCGCCTGACGAGGCGCAGCGCATCCACGGCCACTCTCTGGTCCTCCGGTGTCGACAGATAGTTGGGACTGATGGAGGGCACATCGCCCGGCGTGCCGCTGCGGATCTTCACGCGCCCCCGGCTGGTGGGGCGCAGGTTGCAGACGCTTGCCGTGAAGGCGGGGAAGGGGTGCGGATCGTCGCCGAACTTGTCCAGCGAGAGGGGCTGGATGTGGAATTGCAGATTCGGCGTCGCATATTCCGGCGACGAGCGCGTGAAGGCCCCGAGCTGGGATGGCGCCATGGTGAGCGGACCCTTGCGGAAGAGGGCGTACTCGAGCGCCATCTGGCCCTTCTTGAACAGGGACCGGTAATCCTCGTTGAGCGTGCGCACCCCATGGACCTTGTAGACCGGGCGCAGCTGCAGGTGATCCTGCAGGTTCTCGCCGACGCCCGGCAAGTGGTGAATCACGTCGATCCCATGCTGCTGGAGGAACGCGCCGTCACCGACACCGGACAATTGCAGCAGTTGCGGGGACGCGATGGCGCCGGCCGACAGCACGACTTCCTTCCGCGCCAGAATCCGCCTCAAGCTGCCGTTCTGAAGGATCTCCACTCCGACGGCGCGCCTGCCTTCGAAAAGGATGCGCGTGGCATGGGCTTGGATTTCGACCTTCAGATTGGACCGGGACAGGGCCGGCTTGAGGAAGCCGCGCGCCGCCGACCAGCGTCGCCCGCCCCTCTGGTTGACGTGAAAATACGAGATCCCCTCGTTGCTGCCCGTATTGAAGTCGCTGACGCGGGGGATGCCGGCCTCGACCGCGGCTTCGATGAAGGTGTCGAGGATGTCCCAACGGGTGCGCGGGGCCTCGACGCGCCATTCGCCGCCCACGCCATGATGCTCTCCGGCTCCGAGGTAGTGGTCGAGGTGCTGGCGGAAGATCGGCTTCACATCGTCCCAGCCCCAGCCCGTCAGGCCCATCTGGCGCCAGTTGTCGTAATCCTCGCGCTGGCCGCGCATGTAGACCATGGCGTTGATGGCAGAGCAGCCGCCCAGCACCTTGCCGCGGGGATAATTCAGGATGCGGCCGTTCAGGCCCGGCTCGCTTTCCGTCTTGAACATCCAATCGGCTCGGGGATTGCCGATGGCGAAGAGATAGCCGACCGGGATGTGAAACCAGATCCAGTTGTCCTTGCCGCCGGCTTCGAGAATGCAGACCGAGTTCCGCGGATCCTTGGACAGGCGGTTCGCCAGAACGCAACCGGCGGAACCTGCACCGACAATCACGTAATCGAATGTATCGCTGCCTGACATGGTATGTCTCAATGCAATGAGCCGGCGCTCAACGACGAGCGCCGGCAGAGTTTACGTCTCCCGTGTCTTAAGAGGCGCTTTTGCCCCGGCGCCTCATCAGCTCCAGGATCTCTCCCACGATGCCGCGGCGGAACAGAAGCACGCAGATCACGAAGATGATGCCGATCAGCACCGTCACGGGGAAGTCGGATGCAGCCAGATAGTTCTGCAGGGCAATCACCAGGCCGGCGCCGACGATGGGTCCGATCATCGTGCCGATGCCGCCAAGCAGGGTCATGAGAATGACCTCGCCGGACATCTGCCATTGCACGTCCGTGAGGGTTGCAAACTGGAACACGATCGCCTTCGTTCCACCGGCCAGTCCCGCCAGCGCGGCCGACATGACGAAAGCGCCGAGCTTGTAGCGGTCCACCCGGTAGCCGAGCGAAACCGCGCGCCGCTCGTTCTCGCGGATCGCCTTGAGGATGTTGCCGAACGGGGAGTTCACGATGCGCCAGATGGCGAAGAAGCCGAACAGGAAGATAGCCAGCGTGAGATAGTACATGGCGAGGGGCTGGTTTAGGTCGATCAAGCCGAGCAGATGGCCGCGCGGCACGCCCTGGATGCCATCCTCGCCGTGGGTGAACGGGACCTGCAGGCAGATGAATGCGAACATCTGCGACAGGGCCAGGGTGATCATGGCGAAGTAGATTCCCTGGCGCCGAATGGCCACGAATCCCATCACGAGGCCCATCGCGGCGGCTCCGGCCACGCCGAGCAGAATGGCGGTTAGTGGCTCCCAGCCCCATACCTTGGCCGCATGGGCGGTGAAATAGGCCGCGCCGCCGAAGAAGGCCGCATGGCCGAAGGAGAGAAGCCCGACATAGCCGATGAGCAGGTTGAAGGCGCAGGCGAAAAGCGCGAAGCACAGCACGCTCATCAGCATGATGGGGTAGAAGAAGAAGGGCGCCGCCAGCAGGGCCGCAATGGCGATTGCCCCGAGCACCATGGAGGACGTGCGGACCTTCGGCTGTTGCGCGAGGTATTGGGTTCCGACAGCCATGATATCACTCCTCCCGCCCGAAGAGACCTGCCGGCCTGACGAGCAGAACGATGGCCATGATCACGAAGATAACGATACTCGAGGCTTCCGGGTAGAAAACCTTCGTCAGGCCCTCGAGAATGCCGAGCATGTAGCCGGTCACGATGGCGCCCAGGATCGAGCCCATGCCGCCGACGACCACGACGGCAAAGACGATGATGATGAGGTTGGTGCCCATCAGCGGGCTCACCTGATAGATCGGGGCGGCCAGCACGCCGGCCAGCGCGGCGAGGGCCGCGCCGAGGCCGTAGGTGAGGGTCAGGAGCAGGGGCACGTTCACGCCGAAGGCTTGGACGAGCGTGGCATTTTCGGTCGCCGCACGCAGGTAGGCGCCGAGCCGTGTCTTCTCGATGAGGAGCCACGTTCCCAGGCAGACGACCAGGGACGCGATCACCACCCAGCCGCGATAGATCGGCATGAACATGAAGCCCAGATTGAGCGCTCCCGTCAGCTGCGGCGGCGCCGCATAGGGCTGGCCGGCGGCGCCGAACCAATGGCGAAAGGCGCCCTCGAGGATGAGGGCGAGGCCGAAGGTCAGAAGAAGGCCGTAGAGCGGATCCACGCCGTAGAGGCGGCTCAGCATCGTCTTCTCGATCACGACCGCGATGGCGCCGACGATGAGGGGGGCCAGAACGAGCGCCGGCCAATAGCCGATCCCCAGCCAGTTCAGGAGCAGGTAGGCGGCGAAGGCACCCAGCATGTACTGGGCGCCGTGGGCGAAATTGATGACCCGCAGCAGGCCGAAGATCACGGCGAGGCCCAGGCTGAGCATGGCATAGAACGAGCCGTTGATCAGGCCGATGAGGATCTGGCCGAAGAGGGCCGGGGCGGGAATGCCGAAAATCGTACTCATGATGCTCTACACCCCAAGAACTTCGTGCAGTTCGTCCATGCGCGCGTCGAGCTCGTGCCCGGGGAACGAGTTCACCATACGCCCATCCTCCATGAGGTAGAAGCGGTCGGCGACCTTCTTCGCGAAGCGGAAGTTCTGCTCGACGAGCAGGATCGTCATGCCACGCTTCTTCAAGGCGACCAGCACGTCGCCGATGCGCTGGACGATCACGGGAGCCAGGCCCTCCGTCGGCTCGTCGAGCAGGATGATCCGGGCGCCCGTGCGCAGCACGCGGGCGATGGCGAGCATCTGCTGCTCGCCGCCCGAGAGCTTGGTTCCCTGGCTCGACCGGCGCTCGTGGAGATTGGGGAAGAGGCTGTAGATCTCCTCCACGCTCATGCCGCCTTCCGCGACTGTCGGCGGCAGCATCAGGTTTTCGGAGACGTTCAGGCTCGCGAAGATACCGCGCTCCTCGGGCACATAGCCCAGGCCCGCCTGCGCGACCTTGTGGAGCGGCAGTCCCAGGAGGTCCTTGCCGCGCAGGCGGATGACGCCCTCGCGTCGGCGCAGGATGCCCATGATGGCACGCAGGGTGGTCGTCTTGCCCGCGCCGTTGCGGCCGAGCAGGGTCACGGTCTCGCCCTCGCGGATGTCGAGGTCGACCCCGTGGAGAACGTGGCTTTCGCCGTACCAGGCATTCAGCCCGCGGACTTCGAGGAGGGGAGCGCTACTCATGCTCGGTTCCCATATAGGCTTCGCGCACGCGCGGATCCTGGCTGACCGTGTCGTATGATCCGTCGGAGAGAATCTCGCCGCGTGCCAGAACGGTGACCCGGTCGCAAAGATCGGAAACGACGTTCAGGTTGTGCTCGACCATCAGCACGGTCCGATCGCGGGCGATGCGGCGGATCAGGTCGGTGATGCGGCCGATGTCCTCATGGCCCATGCCGGCCATGGGCTCGTCGAGAAGCAGCATGGCGGGATCGAGGGCCAATGTGGTGGCGATCTCGAGCGCGCGCTTGCGTCCGTAGGACAACTCGACTGCCGGCAGATGCGCATAGGCCCTGAGGCCGACCGCATCGATGAGCTCCATGGCGCGATCGGTGAGCGACGAAAGAGTCGAAGCCGGGCGCCAGAACTGCGTCGCGAGGCCCGACGGGCGCTGCAGCGCCACCCGCACATTGTCGAGCACGGTCAGGTGCGGGAACACGGCTGAAATCTGGAAGGAGCGAACGAGGCCGAGGCGGGCGACTTCGGCAGGCTTCATGCCCGTGATGTCGGCGCCCTTGAAGGTGATCTGTCCGCGGGTCGGCGTGAGAAATTTCGTGAGCAGGTTGAAGACGGTTGTCTTTCCAGCGCCGTTCGGGCCGATCAGGGCGTGGATCGTGCCCTCGTTGACCGACAGCGTCACGTTCTTCACGGCGACGAAGCCGCGAAACTCCATGGTGAGCCCGGTAGCGCTCAGGATAGGTTGCGTACTGACCATATGTTCCGGCCGACACTCTCTTGGTGAGGGGCAACGGCTGGCGCGGGCGCAAGGCTCGACACCAGCCGTTGTCAGAGGATGAGGAGGTGAGAGGCAGCTCGCGCCATCTCACCTCCGCTCGGAGATTACTGCGTGAGCTGGCAGCCGCTGTCGGCAAGCTTCATGTAAGCCTGGTCGCCCGGAACCTTGGCGAGCTGCTTGTACATGTCCCACTCGCCCTTGCTCTCTTCCGGCTTCTTCACCTGGAAGAGATACATGTCGTAGACCATGCGGCCATTGGGCAACACCTTGCCGTTCTTGGCGAAGACGTCCTCGACCGGCATCTCGTGCAAGAGCTTGGCGACCGGCTCGGTGGCATCCGTGCCGGCCTTCTGGACCGCCTTCAGATATTGCAGCACGGTGGAGTAGGTGCCCACATGGATCATGTTCGGCATGCGGCCGGTCTTTTCCTGGAACCTCTTCGCGAATGCGCGGTTCTCGTCGCTCTGGTCCCAGTACCAGCCCTCCGTCAGGGTCAGGCCCTGCGCAGCCTTGAGGCCAAGGCCCTTCACCTCTGCGAGGGTGAACAGCAGAGCCGCCAGGCGGGCGCCGCCCTGGGTGAGGCCGAACTCGGCAGCCTGCTTGATGGCGTTCGCCGTATCGAGGCCGGCATTGGCCATGCCGATCACGTTGGCGCCGGAGCTCTGCGCCTGCAGCAGGAAGGACGAATAATCGGTCGCGGCCAGCGGATGGCGGACCGCGCCGAGAACCTGGCCGCCCTTCGATTTCACGAATTTCGAGGTCTGTTCCTCGAGGGAGTAGCCGAAGGCATAGTCGGCCGTGAGGAAGAACCACTTGTTGCCGCCGTTCTCCACCAGCGCGCCGCCGGTGCCGACCGCGAGCGCATGGGTGTCATAGGCCCAATGGAAGCCGTAGGGAGAGCACTGCTTGCCCGTGAGGTCGGTGGTGGCCGCACCGGTCGTCATGGTGATCTTCTTCTTGTCCTTAGACAGGCCCTGGACCGCCAGGGCGACCGAGGAGGTCGTCAGCTCCATGATGGCATCGACCTTTTCCGTGTCGTACCACTGGCGCGCGATGCTGGAGGCGACGTCAGGCTTGTTCTGGTGGTCGGCGCTCACGATCTCGACCGGAACGCCGAGGACCTTGCCGCCGAAATCCTGCACCGCCATGCGGGCGGCCTCGACGGAGGACTTGCCGCCGAAATCCGCGTAGACACCGGACTGGTCGTTCAGGATGCCGATCTTGACCACACCGTCGGAGGCCTGCTGCGCGTGGGCCGAGGAGGCCAGGGCAGTGCAGCTGAGGGCGAACAGAATTTTTTTGAGAACTCGCATCGATTTCCTTCCCTTCGTTTCAAAGCCGGTTGGTCCGGCCATTGTTTGGGCCGCAGCCCAATGGCTGCGCCCGACGATGGCCTGAAAGGTACAGCGACTTAAGCCCTGTGCAATGCGAGAAGGTGTCATCCTTAAGTCGCAGATCCCTTTAAGCTTCAAGCTTCTGCCTCATTTTCAGGCATGGCCACGCTCGTCCGGGGCCCTGGCCGCTTCACGGGTAACCCAGGTCCGCATCTCCTGCGGTTCACAGAGGCGAGGGCAGTCCTTATATCTGCCTCAACCTTCCATTTTCCCATTGTCTAGGTTGGAGCCGTACGATGACTGTGCATGCGAAGCCTGCCTCCCGCACCATCCCGGATTTGAAGGATCCGTCGCTTCTGGTAGGCCGCGCTTATGTGGCGGGCGAGTGGGTGGATGCCCCGGACGGCAAGACCATTCCTGTCACCGATCCCTATGATGGCGCGCTGATCCTCGAGGTGCCCGATCTCGGCCCCGATGCCGCCCGCCGGGCGATCGACAAGGCGCACGAGGTGCAGAAGGACTGGGCCAAGCGCACCGCCAAGGAGCGCAGCCGTATCCTGCGCGCCTGGTACGATCTCATCATGGCCAATGCCGACGATCTCGCGCTGATCCTCACCACCGAGCAGGGCAAGCCGCTGGCCGAGGCCAAGGGCGAGGTGGTCTCCAACGCGGCTTATATCGAGTGGTTCGCCGAGGAGGCCAAGCGCATCGACGGCGATGTCATTCCCGGAGCCGCGCCGAACCAGCGCATCGTCGTGCTGAAACAGCCGGTCGGGGTGTGCGCAGCCATCACGCCGTGGAACTTTCCCAATGGCATGATCACACGCAAGGTCGGCCCGGCGCTCGCTGCCGGCTGCACCATGGTGCTCAAGCCCGCGGCCCAGACACCGCTTTCTGCGCTTGCGCTCGCCGTGCTGGCCGAGCGGGCCGGCGTGCCGAAAGGCGCCTTCTCGGTGATCACCGGCGAGGCCAAGCCCATCGGCGAGGAGTTCTGTCACAACCCGAAGGTGGCCAAGATCACGTTCACCGGCTCGACCGGGGTCGGGCGCTGGCTGATGAAGGAGGCGGCGGACGGCATCAAGCGGCTGTCGCTGGAGCTCGGTGGCAACGCGCCGTTCATCGTGTTCGACGATGCCGATCTCGATGCGGCCGTGGAGGGCGCGATGGCGTCCAAGTTCCGCAATGCCGGCCAGACCTGCGTGTGCGCCAACCGGATCTACGTGCAGGAGGGCGTGGCCGAGGCTTTCGCCGCGAAGCTGGCCGAGAAGGCCAAGGCGCTCAAGCTCGGCCGGGGCACGGAATCCGGCGTGGCCATGGGACCGCTGATCGACGAGCGGGCGGTGGCCAAGATGGAGGAGCACGTCCAGGACGTGCTCGCCAAGGGCGGCCGGCTCGTGGTGGGCGGCAAGCGCTCGGAACTCGGCAGCACGTTCTTCGAGCCGACCGTGATGACGGGCGTGACGCAAGGCATGAAGGTGACGAAGGAAGAGACCTTCGCGCCCCTGGCGCCGATCATCGCCTTCAAGGACGAGGCGGAGGTGATCGCAATGGCCAACGACTCGGAATACGGTCTGGCGTCGTATTTCTACGCCAAGGACATGGCCCGCGTCTGGCGGGTGGCGGAGGCGCTGGAGAGCGGCATGGTGGGGGTGAACACGCCCGCGCTCGCCAACGAGATGGCGCCGTTCGGCGGCGTGAAGCAATCGGGGCTCGGCCGCGAGGGTTCCAAATACGGCATCGAGGGCTACCTCGAGATCAAGTACATCAACCTCGCAGGATTGTGAGTGTAAAAAAGCCCGGCGATGCCGGGCTTTTTGTTGATGGGAACTGGCGAAGTTTCGAGCACTCCCAGAGCTGTTTCCAATGACGTGGAATCAGCTCTCTTCTTTGATGGGTCGCATTTTTTGGCAGCGAACCGGATCCACTTCGCCGAAAAATGCTTTAAGCGCTTCTTGCCCTGAGCAGCAGATTGGCCAGCTCCACGAATCCCTCTCCCGAATGGCCATTCGCGATATAGGCCGGCTTGCTGGTCAGGCGATGCGCGAAAGCCTGGATGTTGGCGACGCCGACGCTCAAGGGAAAGGCTGCGAACATCGGCTCGTCGTTGGGCGAGTCGCCGGCATAGATCACGGCCTTTTTCGCCTCTTTCCAATCCATGCCGAACACGTCGGCGAGCAGGGTCTTGGCCATGCTCAGCTTATTGTAATCGCCGAACCAGCCGTTCACGTGGATGGAGCTGACCTTGGCCTGTGCGCCTGCGCGCTCGAAGATCGAAACGATCCGGTCCACCTCCGACTCGGGCAACGCGGGCACGTCCTCGCAGAAGTCGATGGCGAGATCCGCCATGCGATAGGCCTGATCGCTGGCAAGAGCCGAGCCGGGCACGCTCGAGAGCACTTCCGTCTCGATGGCATCCAGCCTTGTGCGATTGTGCTTCAGCTCCTCGGCGCCCGCCCAGAAGCGCTGCTGCATCTTCCTGCGCTCGCGGTCGTAGCGGAAATAGAAGGCGCCGTTTTCTCCCACCACCGCATCCACCGGCCACATGCGGGCGATGTGATCGCACCATCCGGCCGGCCGGCCGGTCACCGGGATGACGAGAAAGCCTGCGCGATGCAGCTGTTCGAGCGCGCCATAGGCAGCGGCCGTCAGCACTCCTTCCGTAGTGACGGTGTCGTCGATGTCGGTCAGCACCACGCGTACGGATCGCGCCGTTTCCATCGGTATCTGGGACAAGGGCTTCATGCTCTGCTCCTCGAAAGGCGGAAGCAGGGAAGCTGGATGGGTCGGAACATCGGCAGGATCGTCCTTGGCTACGTTGGGAAAACCGTGAGACGGCTAACGGTCGGTCTTTAAGCATGATCCGGCGCCGAGTTCCAAGGCCTTTGATGCGCGGGAGCCTCGCCCTGTGCGCAATCCGCGGCCACAGGCTTCACGCAGGGAAATTCCGACGTAAAGTGACGCCATGCCAAACGATGCCGAAATCCTCCATGCCCTGTTCGATGCCGCCCTGAAGGCGGCGCTTCCCGACGGTCGGTTCGAGGGCCGCCTGCCGCCACAGCCGAAGGGGCGGACGATCGTCCTCGGCGCCGGCAAGGCCTCGGCCCGCATGGCGGCCGCCTTCGAGGAGGCCTGGGCGCGAGCGGGGGGAACCTGCGAGGGGCTCGTGGTCACGCGGTACGGGCACGCCGTGCCGACGCGCACCGTCGAGATCGTCGAGGCTGCGCATCCGGTTCCCGACGAGGCCGGATTGCGGGCCGCCGGACGGATCCTGACCCTGGCGCGGGAGGCCGGTCCCGACGATCTCGTCGTCTGCCTGATGTCCGGCGGGGCCTCGGCCCTCCTGTCGCTTCCGGCCGACGGGGTGACGCTGGCCGACAAGCAGGATCTGAACCGCGCCCTGCTGAAATCGGGCGCTCCCATCGGGGAGATGAACCTGGTGCGCAAGTCGCTCTCCGCCATCAAGGGGGGCAGGCTCGCGGCAGCGATAGGCGGCGCGCAACTCGTCACCTACCTGATCTCGGACGTTCCGGGGGACGATCCCGGCAGCATCGGGTCCGGGCCGACGATCCCCGAGCGCGTCGATCCGGACGTCGCCCTGGGCATCCTGCGCAAGTACGGCATCGACGTGCCCGACCACGTCCTGCGGACCATCCGCTCCAACGCCGTCGCCGAGCCTGTCGCCGGCGGCATTGTGCACATGCTGTCGGCGCCCAAGATGGCGCTTGATGCCGCTGCCGCCAAGGCCCGTGAACTGGGGTTGACGCCGCTCATCCTCGGTGACGCGCTCGAGGGTGAGGCGCGGGAGGTCGGGCGTGTCATGGCCGGCATCGCACGCTCCGCCCTGATGCACGGCGAGCCGGTCAGGGCGCCCTGCGTCCTGCTGTCCGGCGGCGAGACGACGGTGACGGTTCGCGGGGAGGGGCGGGGCGGCCGCAATGCCGAGTTCCTGTTGTCCCTGGCCCTTTCCCTGAAGGACGAAAGCATGATCTCGGCCATCGCCTGCGATACCGATGGGATCGACGGATCGGAGGACAACGCAGGCGCCTGGTTCGACGGCAGCCTGTTCGACAGCGCCCGCGCGAAGGGGATCGACCTGGCGGGCCATCTCGACCGGAACGATGCCTATACGGCCTTCGCGCAGCTCGACAGGCTTGTCGTGACAGGCCCTACCCTGACGAACGTGAACGACTTCCGCTGCGTCCTCGTCCGTCGTTGAGCGCATCGGAATGCCGGCTCAGATGGAATAGCTGAGCCCGGTCGTGTTCGTCTCCGGCACGATCATCGTGACCTTGGTTCCGCGGCCTTCCTGGCTCTCGATCTCCAGGTCGCCGCCGTGAAGCTTGAGGATGTACCAGGCGAGGCTCAGGCCCAAACCCGTGCCGGGCCGCTTCTTCACGTTCTGACCGCGGAAAAAGGGTTGCATGATGAAGGGCAGATCCCGTTCCGGGATGCCGATCCCCTGATCCTTGATGACGATCCGGATCATGTCGGATCTCCTGCTGGCCACGATGTCGATCGGCTGATCAGGCTGCGAGTATTTCATGGCGTTCGATAGAACGATGACGAGAGCCTGTTCCAGCAGGATCGGATCGCCGATCACGATCTCCGACAATCCGCGGATCTGGAGCTTGAACGGTCGGCTCGGTTCCTGGCCTCCTTGCTCCCTGCAAACCCGGCGGATGAGTTCCTCGAGGTTGAACTCGCTGGGATTGAGCACGATCCCGCCCGCCGTGGCCCTGGTATAGGACAGGATCGTGTCGATCAGTTCGTCGAGGCGCAGGCTGGCGCGCCAGATCTTCTCGGCCTTCGCCTGAATGTCGCTCGTGCCCAATCGGTCGGCCCGCCGGATCAGGCCCTGAGCCAGGGCGTTGATCGCCGAAAGAGGTGTTCGCAGTTGATGGGCCAGAAGAGCGACCCGATCCAGGGGATGAGTCGGCCCCCTCGACGCGGGGCGGCTGCTGGCGCGGCGCGGAGTCCTGGAGGGCGGCCGGGGAGGGCGTCGATTGGCAGCGGACACGGACGAAGCACCTGCAAATTTATAACGTTAAAAGCGAGCCCGGTGCGAATTAGCGCGCCCATGATCGTTGTCCACCCCTCTTGCATGGCAGGTTGCTTTTGAAAGTATTTCTTTGAAGATGTTTGGGGTTTGTTTGTTAATATTGTCGCTATTGGCGGGATTTTATCACTGCATGAATTGTAATTAATAGTATTTAGTGAATACTATCCCGCAGAAAAACTTCTATTTTGTTCATGAATGGCTGAGTTCTGCGCCGATTTGCGGACATATTTGTCGCGCCTTGCAGATTGCATGAAACCAACTCTTCCTCGTGGCGTTACCCAGGCTGAACATCCGTTTCAGGAGAAAATCCATGGATAACGATCGCACCGAAGGCAGCATGAAGACCGTGAAGGGTCGCATCAAGGAGGGGCTGGGTAAGGCTCTGGGCGACTCGAAGATGGAAACCGAGGGCAAGATGGATAAGGCCGAAGGCAAGATCCAGAACACCGTCGGCGGGATCAAGGATTCGCTCCGCAAGAACCCCTGATAAAGACAGGCTGAAATGGGCCCGGCGATTGCCGGGCCTTTTTCATGCAGGCTTGTCCGCCTTGCGGATCAGGAAGCTGATCCGGGAGGCATCTTGCCGCTGCTCCTCCAGGATATCGCCGGTCTCGCGGATCAGATTGGGGACGTCGATGCCAGCCAAGGGGTCCGTGCAGATGACGCGCAGGCTCTCTCCGGGCGCGATGGAGAGAAGCGCCTTGCGCGTGCGCAGAACCGGCAGCGGACATTTCAGGCCGGATAGATCAAGCTCGGTCATTCTCGCCTCTGTCCCGCTGCGCCAAGAGACAGGCTGCTGTCACATCGTCCGGGGTGTTGATGTTGAAGAACGGGTCGACAGGATCGACCGGCCAGGATGCCTCCGCGTATCCATGAAGCCTCGCCCAGTCTCCCGCCCTGCGCATGTTCCCTTCCAGGAGTGCATGACGAAGATCGTGCCGCAGAGAAACGGGCCAGAGGCCAACGGCGAAATGAACCTGCGAGCCTGACGATGCGCAGGCGAGAAATTGTCCGGATTCGCGGCGTGCATGATGCAGCCGCTGCACCAGGTCCGGAGGAATGAAAGGCGTGTCCCCCGGAGCGCTGACGACCCATTCGATATCGGGGCGGTGAAGGGCGCTCCATTCGAGCGCCGCCAGGACGCCTGCCAACGGTCCCAGATATCCCTCAATCGAATCCGCCACAACGGGAAATGGCATCGCCTCGAAGCGGGCGGGATCGCGATTGGCATTGAGGATCACGCCGTCGCATTGCGGGGCGAGACGCTGCGCCACGTGCTCGACAAGCGTGCTCCCCTTGAAGGCGAGGAGGACTTTGTCGTCTCCTCCCATGCGCCGCGAAAGGCCTCCCGCAAGAACCACGCCGAGTGTGTGAGGCAGCGTCATGCCTGTCCCGCTCACTCGATCACGATGCGCGGCGCCGGCTTGGCCGCTGCGCCGCCCGTGAGCGAGGACCAGACCTGCTGGGCCATGTCCCTGTAGATCCTGGCATGCGGCCCTTCCGGGTCGGCGACGACGACCGGTCGCCCGGCATCCGACAATTCGCGGATCGTCATGTTGAGCGGGACTTCGCCCAGGAAGGGAACCCCTAGCCGGTTCGCCTCTTCACGGGCGCCGCCATGGCCGAAGATGTGGGAGCTCTGGCCGCAATGCGGGCAGACGAAGGTGGCCATGTTCTCGACGATTCCGAGGATCGGGATCTCCACCCGCTTGAACATCGACACGCCGCGCCGCGCATCGATCAGCGCGAGGTCCTGCGGCGTCGACACGATCACGGCGCCGGCGAGCGGCGTGGCCTGCGCCATGGTGAGCTGCGCATCGCCGGTTCCGGGCGGCATGTCGACCACCAGCACGTCCAGGTCACCCCAGGCGACCTCCCGCAGCATCTGCGTGATGGCCGACATCACCATGGGGCCGCGCCAGATCATGGCAGCCTCCTCGTCGACGAGGAAGCCGATCGACATGACCTTGAGGCCGTAAGCCTGCATGGGCTCGAGGACGCGGTTTTCGAGAAGGCGAGGCTTGCCGTGAATGCCGAGCAGCTTCGGCATGGACGGGCCGTAGATGTCCGCATCGAGCAGGCCGACCTTGAGCCCGAGTGCCTTCAGGCCGAGAGCCAGGTTGGCGGCAGTCGTGGACTTGCCGACGCCGCCTTTGCCGGATGCGACGGCGATCACATGCCGCACGCCGGGGATGCGCTGGTTCTGGGGCTGGGCTGCTGCCCTCGGGCGCTGGGCCCCGGCCGGGGAGGGGCCTGATGCTCCGGCGCCTGCGGGGCGGTCGGCGGTGAGACTGGCGAAGACGCCCTTCACGGTGGGCAGGCCCTGCACCGCCGCGACAGCGGCCTGGCGCACCTGCTCCATGCTCGCGGCTTCGGAGGGTTCGATGGTGATGGAGAACATGACCCGCCCCGCATCGTCCACCACCACATCCGACAGGCGTCCCGAAGCAACGAGATTGCTTCCCCCGGCATCGATCGTCACGGTCGACAGAGCCTGCAGCACATGCTCACGGGTAATGGCCACGATGATATCTCCTAAATGGCTCCGAGGTTTCCATCCCTCATGTATAGGGCAAGGGGGCGCACGTTAAGACCATTGGCGACTTTCGGGGCTGTTTTCCGTGGCGCGGAAGAAATGCTCTCTCCGATTCGCCGAGCATGCGCCCGGGAGCCCCATTCCGAACCAATCCGCACCTTGTCCGTTGTTCACCCGATCTCTCGGAGCCGATCCTGCCAGCCGCTTCACTGCCTGAGCGGATCGTTCCCGATTGCCTGTTACACAAGATCAAGGAGACGACGATGCACCAGCATGGCCATAACGACCCGAATGCCGGGAAGCTTTATGAGCTGATCAAGGACGTGAAGATCGCCATGATGACCACCGTCGATACAGACGGAACCCTTCACAGCAGGCCCATGCACAACCAGGATGCGGACGAGCATGGAGACCTCTGGTTCTTCACCCAGGTCCAGTCTCCCAAGATGACGGAGATCTCCCGCGACAACGAGGTCAACCTGGCCTATTCGGATCCGGGCAGCCAGACCTATGTGTCGGTGACCGGCAAGGCTGAGATCGTGCGCGACAAGGCGAAGATCGAGGAGAAATGGTCGGAACCCCTGCGTGCGTGGTTTCCGAAAGGCGTGGACGATCCGCAGATCGCCCTGATCCGCGTCCATCCGGCGAAGGGCGAGTATTGGGACAGCCCGTCCTCGACGCTGGTGCATCTCTACGGCTATGCGAAAGCGGCCATAACCGGACAGCAGCCCAATCCCGGTGATCAGGCAAAAGTCAATCTGAGCTGATTTTAGGTGCAGCGCAAAATATTCGGGGCCGTACGCGGCCCCTTTTCTTTGGGTCGATTTTATCTACCCTTACGGTATAAGCTTGAGTATATTTGACGAAACAACAACTGCCGGAGAAACTGTTCGGCATCCATAAAAACAATCTATCGGGGGCAGTCCTAGGGAGGAAACAATGAAGTCCGTCCTGCTTGCCGCAGTTTCGATTGTTGCTTTCGCGTCCTCGAGTTTCGCCCAGCCTGCAACCCAGAGCCCGACCGGCAATCTGGAGAAGCTCTCATCGTTCCAAAGCACCGGAACCGCCGAGCCGCGGCCGATCCCGCAGGAAGGACGCCGGGCCGACGCGATCCGGAAGAACCTCGAGAAGATCAAGCTTCCCGCAGGATTCAAGATCGATCTCTATGCGATCGTGCCCGATGCCCGTCACATGGCCGTCGGCCCCAATGCAGGCGTTGCCTTCGTCGGAACCCGCAAGAACAACGTCTATGCCGTCACGGATCGCGACAAGGATCGGATCGCCGATGAGGTGAAGCAGTTCGCTCCGTCGGTGTCGTTCAAGATCCCGAACGGCGTCTGCTTCTCGCGCGACGGCGTGCTCTATGTCGCGGAGCAGAACCGCGTGCTGCAATTCCCGGCCGCCGAGTTCTTCTACGAAGGGCCCGACGTCGCGGCCTTCGTCGTGACCAAGCAGGGCGATCTCATTCCGCCCACGGAGGAGAGCTTCAACCACACGGCCCGCGTCTGCCGGATCGGACCGGACAACAAGCTCTACATCGCGCTCGGACAGCCTTTCAACGTGCCCCCGAAGGACAAGCTGGATCTGTACAAGCGCACGGGGATCGGCGGCATCGTCCGCATGGACCAGGACGGCAAGAACCGTGAGGTCTATGCGACGGGAATTCGCAATTCGGTCGGCATGGATTTCAACCCGGCCGACAAGTCGCTGTGGTTCACCGACAACCAGGTCGACGGCATGGGCGACGACCAGCCTCCCGGAGAGATCAACCGCATCGCCAATATGGGTCAGGATTTCGGCTTCCCCTATTATGGCGGCGGCACGGTCCGCACGGTGGAGTACAAGGACGATCCGGTTCCGAACGGCGTCATCGGCCCGCAGGCCGAAATGGATCCGCATGCGGCCGATCTCGGCATGATGTTCTATACGGGCAAGATGTTCCCGCAGACCTATCAGGGCGGCATCTTCTCGGCCCAGCACGGCTCCTGGAACCGGACCACGCCGGTCGGCGCACGGGTCATGTTCACGCCGGTCAAGCCCGACGGCACGGCGGACAAGCCGCAGGTCTTCGCGGAGGGGTGGCTGACGGAGAACGGCGAGTATCTCGGACGTCCGGTGGATGTCGCGATGCTGCCCGACGGCTCCCTGCTGGTTTCGGACGATACCGCGGGTGCGATCTATCGCATCTCCTACGAAGGCCGCTAAGCATCCCTCGACGGGCGCGCCGCGGCGCGCCCGCTTCTCGTCGGAAAGCCCATCATGAAGATGTTTCATACCCTCGCCCTGGCGGGATTGCTCCTCGGGAGCCTTGCTTCCGGTCCCGCCTGGGCAGGGGACGCCGGGGCAGGGCGCCGGAAGGTCACCTCCTGCCAGGCCTGCCATGGTCTCGATGGCCTGTCGAAGAACCCGGAAGCGCCAAACCTCGCCGGCCAAGTCGAGAGTTATCTCGCCCGGAGCCTGGAGGCCTATCGCTCCGGCGAGCGCAAGAACGAGTCTATGAACATTGTAGCGAAGGAGCTCTCGGACGAGGATATCGCCGACATGGCCGCCTATTACGCTTCGATTCAGGTCGACGTCTTGCCGCCGTGAGTTCCCCTTTCAAAGTCTTGTAGCCGGCACCCTTTCATCCCGGACGCCCCTTCGCTATTGTCTCGCCTCCTTTGAGTGGCATGGAGCAGGCGATGGTGGACATCGCGACCCGGGTCTACAACCATACCTGGAAGATCGACCCGATCGTCCGGTCCGTTCTGGACACGGATTTCTACAAGCTTCTGATGGCGCAGACGATCTTTCGCCGCCACAGGGACGTGCAGGTCACGTTCGGCATCCACAACCGCACCACCCGCATCCGCCTGGCCGACATCATCGACGCGGGCGAGCTGCGCGAGCAGCTTGACCACGTGCGCAGCCTGTCCCTGACCCGGGGCGAGTCCACCTGGCTGCGCGGCAACACCTTCTACGGCAAGCGGCAGATGTTCTCGCCGGAGTTCATGGACTGGCTCGAGACCTTCCGCTTTCCGGAATATCTCCTCGAGAAGGAGGACGGTCAGTATGTGCTGACCTTCCACGGCCCCTGGATCGAGACCACCATGTGGGAGATCCCGGCGCTCGCCATCCTCAACGAGCTGCGCTCCCGCGGCGTCCTCAAGGGCATGGCCAAGTTCGAGCTTCAGGTGCTCTATGCGCGCGCCATGACGCGGGTCTGGGAGAAGATCGAGCGTCTCAGGAAACTTCCCGATCTCTCCATTTCCGATTTCGGCACCCGCCGCCGCCATGGCTTCCTCTGGCAGGACTGGTGCGTGCAGGCGATGATGGAGGGGCTCGGATCGTCCTTCCTCGGCACCTCCAACTGCCTCATCGCCATGCGTCAGGAAGTGGAGGCCGTGGGCACGAACGCCCATGAACTTCCCATGGTCTATGCGGCCCTGACCGACAGCGACGAGGAGCTGGCCGCCGCGCCATACCGGGTGCTGGCCGACTGGCAGGAGGATTACGAGGGCAACCTGCGCATCATCCTGCCCGATACCTACGGCACCACGAACTTCTTGCAGAACGCGCCCGAATGGGTGGCGTCATGGACCGGCATCCGCGTGGATTCGAAGGACCCTATCGAGGGCGGCGAGGAAGCCATCGAATGGTGGCATCGACGCGGGCAGAACCCGAAGGAGAAGCTCGCGATCTTCTCCGACGGGCTCGACGTGGACATCATCGAGCGCATCCACCGGCATTTCCGCGGCCGCATGCGCATCGGCTACGGCTGGGGCACGCTTCTCACCAACGATTTCCGCGGCCTTGCTCCGGAGGGAGCCCTCGATCCGATCTCCATCGTGTGCAAGGTCATCTCGGCCGACGGCCGGCCGACGGTGAAGCTCTCCGACAATCCGACGAAGGCCATGGGACCGAAGGCGGAAATCGAGCGCTACAAGCGCATCTTCCATGTGGGGCAGCAAACGGCCCAACCTGTTCTGGTGTGACAGATATGATGATCGACCTCAATTGCGACATGGGTGAAGGATTCGGTCCCTGGCCGATGGGAGACGACGAGGCGATGCTCGACATCGTGTCCTCCGCCAACATCGCCTGCGGGTATCATGCGGGTGATCCATCGATCATGTTTCGCACGGCGGAGATCGCGAAGCGCAAGGGTGTCGCCATCGGGGCGCATCCGGGCTTCAACGATCTGCACGGCTTCGGCCGCCGCATGATCCGCGGCGACAGCCCGGCCGAGATCGAGCGCATGGTGGCCTATCAGATCGGCGCCATGCAGGCGGTCGCGGCGCTCGCGGGGCACAGGGTCACCTACGTGAAGGCGCACGGCGCGCTCAACAACATGGCGAACGAGGACATGGATCTCGCCCTCGCCATCGCGCGGGCCATCAAGGGCGTCGATGCGAGCCTCGTCAATGTCTGCATGCCCGGCCTGCTGATGGAAAAGGCGTCTCACTCGGTTAGCCTACCGGTCGCTCGCGAGATTTTTGCCGACCGCACGTACGAGGATGACGGCACGCTCACCAGCCGAAAGAAACCCGGTTCCGTGCTGCACGACGCAGAATTTGCAGCCGAGCGCATCCTACGCGCCATCCAGGACAAGGCCATAACGACGGTTTCCGGCAAGCGGATCCCGGTTGAAATCGACACGATCTGCGTTCATGGCGACGAGCCGAGCGCGGTCGCGATGGCGCGCACCGTGCGGGCGAAGCTGGAAGCGAACGGCGTCACGATCAGGCCGTTCTCAAAGGCTGATTCATAAGCCGCCATTACTTTGAGAGTGATTGCGCGCTTATTCCCTCCCCCTTGTGGGGAGGGATCAAGGGTGGGGGTGCCGGCGCTGAACTGGACCAGCGTAGCGCTCACACCTCCACCTCCAACTCCTCCCCACAAGGAGGAGGGTTGCCCGCGCTTTACGAGGCAGACTCTCAGGATGAGAGCTTAGGCTTTACTCACGCGCAAAAGCCCTTTCAAGAAACGGCTCCAAAGCCGCCAGGGTTTCCTCCGGGGCCTCCTCGGCGAGGTAATGGCCGCAATCGATGCCGTGGCCTTCCACGCGGTCGGCCCAGTCGCGCCACACGGCGAGCACGTCGTACCACCGCTCCAGCCCGTTCCTCAGGCCCCAGAGGGCCTGCACCGGGCAGGCGATGCGGCGGCCTGATCTCTGGTCCTGTTCGTCGAGGCGCATGTCGATGGTCGCACCGGCCCGATAATCCTCGCACATGGCATGGATCGTCTCCGGATCGGTGTAGCAGCGGCGGTATTCGGCGAGCGCCGCCTCATCGAAGAGCGAGCGCCCGCGGCGTAGGTAGAACACGTCCGGATCCGACGCGATCAGGCGCTCGGGGATGGGATGGGGCTGGGCGAGGAAGAACCAGTGCCAGTAGCCCATGGCGAAGGCAATGTCCGTGCGCTGGAAATGCTCGGCGGTGGGGATGATGTCGAGAACCGAGAGCGCGAGGACCCGCTCGGGATGATCGAGCGCCATGCGATAGGCGCAGCGCCCGCCACGGTCATGCCCCACGACGGCGAAACGCTCGAAGCCGAGAGCCTGCATCGCTTCGACCTGATCCCGCGCCATGGCCCGCTTGGAATAGGGCTCGTGATCCGGCGTCGTGGCAGGCTTGGAGCTGTCGCCGTAGCCGCGCAGGTCGGCGCAGACGACCGTGTAGGTCTCGGCAAGTTTCGGAGCCACCTTGTGCCACATGGCATGGGTCTGCGGATGCCCGTGCAGCAGAAGGATGGGCGGCCCGTTCCCGCCATGGCGGAGATTGATGATGGCGCCGGAGGTTTCGATTTGGCGATGGGTGAAAGTCTCGAACATTCCGATGTTGTCTTACAGTTTTCGCCTCGGCGCCAGTTCTTCGACGCGAGAGGCGCTTTACCAGGAGCGGCGTTCGCCGTTGTCGATGTGGATGATCCCGTTGCGATAGATCTTGAGGCCGCCGACCTGGGGATGCGCCCGCAGATAGGCCATGACGCCGCGCGCGCGGGCCCTCACGCGGAAATCGATGGCGCGGCAGGACAGATGCAGGGAATGGCGGGCACCGCCGGCGCGCGCATTGTGTCTCCGCGTACGATGGGTGGACTCGAGGCTAACGGGGCCGAACCTCTCCGCGACGGATGCCACCACGTCGCGCAGATCGCCGGGAATGCAGTTGGTCGGAGCGCTCGCGCGCAGGGTGATCGTTCCCCGCGACACGAGCGAGGCGAAGCCGGAGAGCGTTCTCGCGCTCGGCAGACTTCCGGTGACATTGGGATCGTTCATGCGGTCATTGGAGGGCAGGCTGGCGTAATGCGCCACCGGAATGATGACGGCGTCTTCGTCGCCGGCCTTGAGCGCGGCCGGCGCCAATCCCACCAGAAGAGCTCCTATCACGGCGAAATGGCGAACTCGGGCATCAGTGCTCATCGGGTTCCTCCCGTTCTGAGCCCCTACGCGATCATCGCCGTCACCGATCCTCCGAACGGCTTCGCTGCTTGTTGGTCAAGGACCGACGCCAAGCCATGCAGCATTAGGCATCACCACCTAACGTAAGCTTGGCTCTAGGCAAGAACACCTAGCAAGGTTCCATGGAGCGCGGCTGGCAAAGCTTTGCTCTGCAAGGAATCCTATGGGAGGAAATTTTGGGTGAGTTATGAAGTATCGGCCCGGATTCTTGCAGAAGCCGGCCGGAATGCACACATCTCTGTCTGTTGTGCCGATCAGGGGATTGGCCGCTTGGAGACAGGAATGAACGCTGCTCGTAGCGCCGTATTCGACGCTATCAAGACCGCCGGGCCGACACGGGCCGATGCCATCGCGCGCGTCACGCTCATTGCGAACCTGCTGGACAGTGCCGTGATGATTCCCGGCCTGAACCGGCGCGTCGGCTTCGATGCCGTGCTCGGCCTCGTGCCGGGCGTGGGAGACGTGATCTCGGCGGCCCTGGCCAGCTACATCATCTGGGAGGCGCGCCAGCTCGGATTGCCGCGCTGGAAGATCGCGCGCATGATCGGCAACGTCGCGGTCGACACCGCCATCGGCGCCATCCCGCTGGCGGGCGACGTGTTCGACGTCTTCTTCAAGGCGAACCAGCGCAACCTGCGAATCATCCACGAGCATCTGGGCACGCCCAAGCGCGGCCCCCGTGAGATCGACGGCACGGCCGTCCGGGTGGAGGAGCGCTGAATGAAACGCCTTCTGTGGATCCTGGCCTGGATCGCCGTTGCCGTGTGGTCCCTGTTCGCCTGGGGCGCCTATGGCCTCCTCGACTTCTTCGGTGGCCTGGCCGCGCGCAACGCGGATATCGTCACCGGCCATCCGGAGACGGTCGAATGGCTGTCCTGGGCGCTGATGACGTTGCGCAGCCTGGGTCTCGGCGCCATCGTCGCGGTCTGGGGGCTGGTCTCGCTGGTGATTCTCGCCGTCCCGGCCGTGCTGGGCCTCTTCCTCGGCGATTCCAGCCGCGACCGGCGTGAATACGACTGGCGCGGGCCACGCATCGATCCTCGTTCTTCGGACCCGTTCCCGTCGCCAGGACAGGCTCCGATCCGGCGGATCGAAAAGCGATGAATCAAAAAGGGCGAAGCGGCATCCGCTTCGCCCTTCGTGTTGGGGGAGCGAGTCTTAGAGCTGTTTCCACCTGCGTGGAACCAGCCTTCTTCTTTGTTATGCCGCATTTTTGACGGCGAACCGGATCCACTTCGCCGAAAAATGCCCTAGCGATGGCTCGAGATGAACTGCTTGAAGCGCTCGGATTTCGGGGCGCCGAACACCTCCGCCGGCGCGCCTTCCTCTTCCACCACGCCCTTGTGCAGGAACACGACGCGGTTCGACACGTCGCGGGCGAAGCCCATCTCGTGCGTCACCACCAGCATGGTGCGGCCTTCCTCGGCGAGCGAGCGCATGACGCGCAGGACCTCGCCGACGAGTTCGGGATCGAGCGCCGAGGTCGGCTCGTCGAACAGCATCACCCTGGGATGCATGGCGAGCGCCCGCGCGATGGCCGCGCGCTGCTGCTGGCCGCCGGAGAGGTGGGAGGGATACTGGTTGCGCTTGTCGACGATGCCGACCTTCTTCAGCAACTCCTCGGCCTCGGCGATGCATTCGGCCTTCGGGCGCTTCTGCACGTGCACGGGCGCCTCGATCACGTTCTCCAGGATCGTCATGTGGGACCAGAGATTGAAGCTCTGGAACACCATGGCGACGCGCGAGCGGATTCGATCCACCTGGCGCTGGTCGGCGGGTTCCATGCCCTTGCGGCCCTTCCGGAGCCCGATGGTCTCGCCGCCGATCCGGATCTCGCCGGAATCCGGCACCTCGAGCATGTTGATGCAGCGGAGCATGGTCGACTTGCCGGAGCCCGAGGCGCCGAGGATCGAGATCACGTCGCCTTCCCTGGCGTTCAGCGACACGCCCTTGAGCACCTCCAGGCTTCCGAAGCTCTTGCGGAGATTGCTGACGGAAACGGCGGGAGCGGCCTCGGCGGGCGCAGGTTGGATCGACAAGGATGCAACTCCGTTAGACATGGGCGGCCTCCAGACGCGGCTCGACGGCCGGGGGGCGGCGCAGATGAGGCGAGAGCCACCATTCGATGGCCATGATGATGCGCGTGATGATGAAGTTGAGGATGAGGTAGATCAGGCCCGCGACGATGAAGACCTCGACCGCCCGGAACGTTTGCGAGATGAGTTTCGCGGCGAGCCCCGTCACCTCCATCATGGTGATGATCGAGGCAAGCGAGGTCGCCTTCACCATGAGAATGATCTCGCTGCCATAGGCGGGCAGCGCCTGGCGGACCGCGATGGGGAAGACGATGCGGCGGAAGAGCAGGAAGCCCGACATGCCGCAGGCCCGCGCCGCCTCGACCTGATTGTAAGGCACCGATTGCAGGCCGCCGCGGATGATCTCGCTGGCATAGGCCGCCGTGTTGAGGGTCAGGGCCAGCACCGCGCACCAGTAAGGCTCGCGGAAGAACGTCCACAATCCCCAGGCCTGCAGGGTCGGGCGGAACTGCCCGAGGCCGTAATAGATCAGGAAGATCTGCACCAGCAGCGGCGTCCCGCGGAACACGAATACATAGGCCTGCGCCGGCCAGTCGAGCACCTTGACGCGCGACATGCGCATGAGCGCGAGCAGCATCGCCACCACGGCCCCGAGGGCGACCGACATGAAGGCCAAGTTGAGGGTCAGCGGCACCCCGCCCATGAGGGTCAGGAAGGCATCCCACATGAAGGCGAGGTCCATCAGGAGGCCCTCCGCATGCCACGCATCGAATGGGACTCCGCGCGCTGGAACAGATAGGTCGAAATCCAGGTGATGAGCAGGTAGAGAACCGCGGCCGTGAGATAGAAGTCGAACGGGCGGCGTGTCGAGCCGGCCGCGATGTGCGACTGGCGCAGCAGCTCGACGAGGCCCGTCACGGAGATCAGGGCCGATTCCTTCAGCACCAGCTGCCATGTGTTGCCGAGGCCCGGAATGGCATAGCGCAGGATCTGCGGGGCGATGATGCGGCGGAACATCAGCCAGCGATGCATGCCCACGGAGCGGGCCGCCTCGATCTCGCCGCGGCTCACGACCTGATACGCGCCGCGGAAGACCTCCGCCTGATAGGCGCCCGAGACGATGCCGATGGCGAGCGCGCCGGTGACGAAGGCCGGGACGCCGATGAAGCCTTCCGCCCCGAACAGGCTGCCGATGGCGCCGAGCGCGGCGCTGCCGCCGAAATAGAACAGGTAGATCACGAGAAGATCGGGAATGCCGCGCAGGACGGTGGTGTAGCCGTCCGCCAGGCCTCGGATCGCGAGATTGCCCCCGATCTTTCCCCAGGCCACCAGGGTTCCGACGACGGAGCCGGCAAGGAAGCCGCATGTGGCGACGGCGATCGTCATCCCGGCCGCGGTGAGAAGAGCCCATCCCCATCCATTGGGGCCGAACCCGACAAGTTCGAAATAGCTCAGCTGCTGCACGCTTTAACTTTCCTGAACATGTCTTCCCTCCCTAAAGCATCGGCCCCAAAAGTGGAATTCACTTTTAACGACGCTCCGGCGCTCGCCCCTCAAGCGGCGCATCGCTCGGGGCGGGCACCGGGCCGCTTTTCGCTGGCGCGGCCCTGCGGGTCGCCGACACGGACCCTCGGGTCCGCACGGTATGCTCGAAGGCGGGGAGACAGAATCTGTCACATCCGGCCATCGGCCGGATCCTGTCCCGGACCCTGTGGCAGGATCCGGGACGTCGTTTCCAGCCCGCTGGCGTCAGACCTGCGGGGTCGCGTCGATCTTGAACCACTTCTCGGACAGCTTCTTGATCGTGCCGTCCGCGATCGCAGCCCGGATCGCCTCGTCGAAGGACTTCTTCAGCTCCGCGTCCTCCTTGCGCATGCCGACGGCGACGCCACGGCCCAGCAGGCCGCCGCGCATCCCCGTGCCGACCATGAGCATGTCCTTGAACTCTGGCTTGTCCTGCGTGGCTTTCAGGGCTCCATGCCCGGCGAAGATCGCATCGACGCGGCCGGCGGTCAGGTCGAGGTCATGCTGCTCGGTGGTCTTGTACTCGCGGATCTCGACCGTGTCCTTGAGGTAGGTCTCCACGAACTGCGAGTTCACGGTCGAGCCCTGCACGCCCACCGTTTTTCCCTTCAGGAGCGGCTTCCAGGCCTCGATCGCCTTCTTCGCGCCTTCGGGGTCCTTCTCGAAGCTCACCGTCGTGCCGGTTCCCGCCAGTTTGGCGAGCGGCGAGTCCTTCATCACGCCGAAGCCGTGGGGGGTAGAGGCATAGGGGAGCGAGAAATTGATGGTCTCCAGGCGCTTGTCGGTGATGTTCATGCCGGCCATGATGGCGTCGTACTTCTTGGCCTGGAGCGCCGGGATGATGCCGTCCCAGTCCTGCGCCACGATCTCGCACTTCGCCTTCATGCGGGCGCAAAGATCATTGGCGAGGTCGATCTCGAAGCCTTCGAGCTTGCCGCCGGGCCCTGTGAAGTTCCATGGCGCATAAGCGCCCTCCGTGGCGATCTTGACCGTCTTCTCCTGCGCGGCTGCTCCGCCGACGGCGAGTGCCGAGGCCAGCAGGCCAAGACCCAATGTTTTTAAGAGTTTCATCGTCGTCCCTCTGGTCAGCTTCGACTGATCCTGTTGTCGGATGAGGGTCGTCGAGGACCTCCATCTCGCGTCCAGAAGCTAACATTCAAAAGCCAAGCCGGCGCAAGTCCTAAACATGCTGAATAATGCGTCCGTGCAGGCGATTTCGGTTGCAGTCGGCGTGGATCGATACAAAAAGGCGCGGCCGGAGCCGCGCCTTGGATACCGCTTGGATATCCTATGAGAAAAGATCAGGAGCGCGGGGTGGTGTCGATCTTGAACCACTTCTCGGACAGCTTCTTGACGGTGCCGTCCTTGACCGCAGCCTGAATGGCGTCCTCGAAGCTCTTCTTGAGCTCGGTCTCGCCCTTGCGCAGGCCGACGCCGACGCCATTGCCGAGCATACCGCCCGTGAAGCCCGGGCCGACAATGGTATAGTCCTTGAACTCCGGCTTCTCGAGGGTGCCGATGATGGCGGTGGCATCGGCCAGAACCGCATCGATGCGGCCAGCGGCCAGATCGAGGTCGTGAGCTTCGGTGCTCTTGTATTCGCGGACCTCGGCCGTGCCCTTAAAGTACTTGTCCGCGAAGTTCGCGTGGGTCGTCGAGCCCTGGACGCCGATGGTCTTGCCCTTCAGGAGCGGCTTCTCGGCTTCGATAGCCTTCTCGGCAGCCGCCTGCTGGGTGCCGAGGTTGAAGGCCTGTCCCGTGCCCGGCATCTTGGCGAGCGGAGAACTCTTCGCCACCAGGAAACCGTTCGGGGAGTTCGCGTAGGGACCGGCGAAGTCGATGGTCTTCTTGCGCTCGTCGGTGATGCTCATGCCGGCCATGATGGCGTCGTACTTCTTGGCCTGGAGCGCCGGGATGATGCCGTCCCAGTCCTGCGCCACGATCTCGCACTTCACCTTCATGCGGGCGCAGAGGTCGTTGGCGAGGTCGATCTCGAAGCCTTCGAGCTTGCCGCCGGGCCCTGTGAAGTTCCATGGCGCATAAGCGCCTTCCGTGGCGATCTTGACGGTCTTCTCCTGCGCGGCCGCTCCGCCGAGGGCGAGCGCGGAACCGAGAAGAGCCAAGCCGACGGTATTAACGATTTTCATAGTCGTTCCCTTGTTCGTGGGCCCCGGCTTCGTGCCGGAGCCTGTTTTAACGGCGGCCCCAGGGCCGCGCTGTGATGCAGTAACAGCCAAACTTGGCAAAAAGGCAAGAGGCCGTCGGGCGCCCTTACACGACCCGCAGCCGGATCTCGCCGAGGCCCTTGACGGTCCCCACCATGGTCTGACCTTGCGTCACTGCACCCACCCCGTCCGGCGTTCCGGAGAAGATCACGTCCCCTGGTGCAAGCTCGAAATAGGAGGAGAGGTAGGCGATCTGCTCGGCGACGGACCAGATCATGTCGGACAGGTCCGCCTTCTGCCTGGAAACTCCGTCCACGGTCAGGGAGATGGCGCCGCCGGCCGGGTGGCCGACCTGCGAGACCGGGTGGATCGGCCCGACCGGGCCGGAACGATCGGCCGCCTTGCCCAGCTCCCAGGGGCGGCGAAGCTGCTTGGCCTCGTCCTGGAGGTCGCGGCGGGTCATGTCGAGGCCGACCGCATAGCCGAAGACATGGTCGAGAGCCTGCGCGACGGGAATGTCGCGTCCGCCCTTGGCCAGGGCCACGACCAGCTCGATCTCGAAATGATAGTTTCCGGTCTTGGGCGGATAGGGATGGTCTGCCGTTTCACCTTCCATGACGGGCTGGAGCGCGTCCGCCGGTTTCATGAAGAAGAAGGGCGGCTCGCGCGTCGGGTCGGCCCCCATCTCCCGCGCATGGGCCGCGTAGTTGCGGCCGACACAATAGACGCGGCGGACCGGGAGCAGGTCGGCGCTGCCGGCAACGGGAATGGCGGGGATCGAAGGGACTGGAAGGACGTAGGCCATGAAAGCTCGCGAAATCTCGGAGGGTGATCGGACAAGGCTCGAAGGCCTCCTTCCTACACGTTAGGCGGAGCATCACAAGCTACCGCGAGCAGGATGTGCGTACGGCTTTGGGTGGACATGAAAACGGCGGGCCTAGCGCATCGTGCGAAAAAGTGGACCCGGTTTTTCGCGAAGAACAATGCGCTATCCAAAGAGTGGAGCATCGGATCCGATCCCAAAAGTGGAATCCACTTTTGGGCCCGATGCTCTAGCCCGCCGTGTGATCATTGCCTCTGTGCAGCCGCTTAGCGGCGCCGGGCCGTGGCGCCCGGGAGGCGCTGGGCGTCCGCGAGATGGTGCTCGATATGCGGGACCACGGAAGCCGCGAACTGGCGCAGCCCCGGATCGTTGCCGGCCTGGGCGTAGCCCGAGTGCAGGGCCAGGGCTTCCTGATGGCCCGTGCGCTGGGCCTGACCATAGAGACGGTCGAACTGCGGGCCGGAAGCAGCCGCGAGCTGGTTCAGCATGGCCGTCTTCTCAGGGC
>JAEWKH010000099.1 GCA_023386155.1 Pseudomonadota bacterium | reverse complement strand
GTACCAAATTACAGGACGATGGTCGTTTCCTTGACTTCCTCAATCACAATTATGAGCTGCTGTGCAAAGATAAAGACAGCAGCGATGCCAACTGTGCCATCCGCAAAAATAAGCTGGCGGAACAAACCGATCGTCTACAGCAGCTAACGAGCTACTACGCCAGCAGTCTGGTGGATTCCGGCACCCTGTATGGGCAAGCAGGGCTAAAAGGCGAAGTGAACGTGTTCAATCAGATGCTGACGCTGAATAAACGTCTTTCCGGTCTTAAGCCGTTCCTCGCTGCTCATTGGCAGAATCAGCAAAAATACCTAGCGAACGGCAAAATTGATACAGCTGGCTGGCTGGATACCTGCAAACAAGTAAAGAACGGCCACTAATCTTAAACATGTCAGTTTATAAAGGAGTAAGGAACGTGAAATTAACTCTACGAATTGCGGCGTTGACCATTGTCTGTATGTCACTCAGCCAGACAGCTTTAGCTGCGTCTTACAGTGCGGAGGATCAGGAACAATTAACGCTGGAATGCCTGCTCACCAATAATAAATACGCCAGCGCCTTTATTGCGCAGGATAGCGCGGGATATGCCCTGGGAACCCAGTCTGCTCCGACTGCTGAGCTGAATCTTGTCACTAATCAACCGGGGGTTAACGCCTACTATAATTCTCAGATGATCGCCGGTGGCTCGCTTTACTGGATACGTGTCGTCAAAGGCCCCTATGAATATATTGTTTACGATAAAGAGCAGCACGGCGATATGTCAGGTGTGGTTGTCACAAAAAAAGGGAAAAGAATCTTCCACAAAGATTGCAAGGAACCTATCAAGGTGGGTACACAAAACGATAGCAGCATCTTTAGTCGAGTTGCGCAAGAAGATACAGAAGGCGATCGTATTATCGATTTAATCAACAAAGCATAAACGCTTGTTGCGTTGTAATGGGGATGTATCTCTGTCATCCCCATAGAAGGCAGGTAAAATTACCGACTTTTTTGTACGCTCATTTTTAATGGTTGATAATATTGCGGATCAAACATCGACAGTGGCAGGGCATGGACTGAACCATCCGAAGACGTTTCCTCAACGTGGGTAATCACGATGTTGGCTGTATTTTCAACCGCATCACAGCTGAATTCAGTTGCCGAAAGGGTTGAGCGAGTTGCGCTGCTATCGCCAAACGGCTGAACATCAAGAGTTCCTTTTTCCAGAACGGCTCCCGATTTATCAGTTAATTGCAAGTTGACCATCAGGTTATTGAATGTCCCATCACCGCCGTTATCCAGCCGGAATACCAAAGAACACACGCCCTGCACCCAACTGCTATCCGTATTACGAATACTAATATACCGATGGTCATTCTCCGCACTCACTGCGGGGCCCACCATGCCGCCACAAAGTACAGCCAGCAATAAGCTGCATAATGTTTTCTTAATCATAATATTCTACGCCCTCATTCCTCACGCCGCCTCACCAACTTCTGTTCTCTTCCCCGACAGGCATGTCGGTTTTAGCCTATTTCAGTGCCAACTCAATCTGTTCTATTGCTTTCTAAGTATATTGTAATGAGCTATATGTTTAAAAAATAGTAATACACTAAACAAACTAGCACTTCAATTTAAAAGCGTTACTCACAAAAAAATAGAGCGATAATTAGTTCATTAAAAATAATAACGCTCCAAAATTAGTAATTTTTATTCTTTCTTGTTGCTTGTAGAAAAAATAGCCTGTTCAATAGGTCCTATGCATAACTC
This sequence comes from Pseudomonadota bacterium, assembly GCA_023386155.1. Taxonomy (GTDB): domain Bacteria; phylum Pseudomonadota; class Alphaproteobacteria; order Rhizobiales; family Beijerinckiaceae; genus Microvirga. Next base: position 758 of record JAEWKH010000099.1, on the reverse strand, counting down.
ATTGAGATGGATCATTTGAGTATATGAACTGTTTTGCTAACGTCATTAATCGTTATTATGTAAATCAATGTCTTATTTTCCTACGTATATATAATACAAGATATAAGGAAATGGTATTCTATAAAAATATTGGTGCAGAATAATTAATGCGTAGTTGTTGCATGGATGTTTTTAAAAAGTCAACGAACGACTCCGTGAATAACATAACATAATATAAATTAACAAATAGGTATAAAAAGTAATGGCTACTAAAATTCGTATGGAGAATCCACGTACTGGCGAGACAGTAACAGGATTTTATGGTTTTTCCTGGACTACATTGTTTTTCGGAGCGTTTCCAGCTCTTTTCAGAAAGGATTTCATAACCTTCATCGGTACTTTTATCGTGCTGATTATCCTTGCTTTTCTCACCATGGGTATTGGCTCGACGATTGGCATGATTATTTGGGCATTTATGTACAATAAGTACTATACAACTAATCTTATTAAGAAGGGTTTTGCTTTTTCAGGAACCAACACAGAGAATGAACTTGCATCAGGTAAGCTTAATCTCCGCTTAAATGCTGATAACTGCCTCACATACAGAATTGGTAATTAAGCATCTAATTGAGCCACCAATGAGTGGCTCATGTATTCATTATTCTTCAGGTACGAACTCAGTAATGTACTGGCCAACACGATTCTTACTCAATGTGTAAGTAACCATCATTTTATCACCATCAGAAAATTCGCATACCCCATAGCATATGAGTTTATTC
>JAEWKH010000090.1 GCA_023386155.1 Pseudomonadota bacterium | reverse complement strand
GCACCTTGCGGCCGCCACGTAGGCCCTCGTCGGCGGTGATCACGAAAGCCGACTTTGCATCGGCGATACGGCCGGCGAGCGAATCCGGCGAGAAGCCGCCGAACACCACCGAGTGGATCGCCCCGATTCTCGCGCAGGCGAGCATGGCATAGGCCGCTTCCGGGATCATCGGCATGTAGATCGTGACGCGGTCGCCCTTCTCCACGCCGCGGTTGCGCATGATGTTGGCCATGCGGCAGACTTCCGCGTGCAGCTGGCGGTAGGTGATTGTCTTCGACTCGGATGGGTCGTCGCCCTCCCAGATGATCGCGACCTGGTCGCCGCGGGTGTGGAGATGGCGGTCGATGCAGTTATAGGCCACGTTGGTGACCCCGTCCTCGAACCAGCGGATCGCCACGTTGTCGGGGCCGAAATTGGTGTTCTTGATCCGGGTCGGTTCCTTGAACCAGTGGATGCGCCTGGCTTCTTGAGCCCAGAAGGCCTCCGGGTCCCTGATCGAAGCCTCGTACTTCGCCCGGTAGCCCGCATCGTCCAGATAGGCGCGGTGGCTCCACTCGGCCGGCACGTCGTAGATCTTCTCTTCCATGGCGCTTCTCCCAACGCATCCTCGAATAGAATTAGCGCTAGGTTTAAGGAAAGAGAGAGGGGCTGAGCAAGCGGGGCCGAGATCGGACTTTGGTCGTTGCTACTTTCGGGGCGGGTTCCGTGCGGCCCCGCACGGTCCGGATCGCCGCCGAGGGCTATCATGCCCCGGTCTGCCGTAGCGTCCCTTGATGATCTTCACCCTTGATGGGAGGTCGGGATGGTGCTCCGAAGCCGATCGCCGCGCGCGCGGATCCTTGCCCGGGCCTCCGTCATCGGCTGCGGGCTTCTGGCGGCGGGCCCCGGCCCCGCCATGGAGGGACGGCCGCCGCTCTCGGCGGCCTGCCAGGCCTGGAACAGCCACATCGCCGGGTTGATCGACCAGCACAGGACGGCCCATGAGCTGGACGACGACCAGATCGGCGAGATCATGCGGCGCTTCTACGAGGCCCAGAGCACCTGTTCGGCCCTGCACTTCGAGGAGGGGCTCGCCATCTACGAGACCATTCCCATCGGGCCGATCGCCAGCCGCCCCCTTCGCTAGAGCATCGTGCGGGTCCGTACGATGCACCATCCTCATTGTGGAAGCAGTGCCATAAACGGCCTGCTGCGACAGCGGCGACCGGATCAGGCTCCGATGCTCCTCCTCTTGGCCGGCGCATCGTTAAGTCCGAAAAACCGGATCCACTCTTTCGCACGATGCGCTGGCCTCGCCTGCCTGGGCTTTGACGTGCTGGATGAAGCTGTCCAGCCTCATGCCGTGCACATCGCGGTAGAGCCGCCAGATCGCTTCGCCCCGCAGGCCGATGCATTCGAGATCCATGAGGGTCATGAGGCCGGAGAACGGATCCTTCACGATCTGCCCCAGAACGCAGGCGGCGCCCACGTTGCCGATGGCGAGTTTCCCGACCGCTTCGGCCAGGGTGTCCGAGGCCGCGAGCATCTCGGGCTCCTGGCCGTTCGTGGGCGCATCAATGAACATCGTTATAAAATTTCATAAAATAAGAGGTCGGCGGATCCATAACGGATGTCGCTTCGACCGGCGAGGCGGCAGAATGTCCCTCATTGCGCTCCCTGGCGGGCTTTTCGGAATTACGGCTCCCGCCTGAGCCAGTTGCGGGCGGCCGAGAGCGCGGCGAACAGGAGGCCTCCGGCGAGGGCGCCGAGCCCGGCATCCGTGAGAGCGTGCAGGAACGGGCTGTCCTCCAGGAACCACCCCTCGCTCGCGGCATGGGACACGTATCCCACCATGCCGCCCACCGCTCCGAGCATGGCTCCGCTGCGGGCAAGCCGGGCCGTATCCCATGGTTCCGGCGGGGTCGGTTTCCTGTCCATGGACGAGGCGTACAGCCTGAACCATCGTGGGTCCAGAGGTTCACGTGCCGCCGGGCGGATTCAGCGTTCACGATCCGGAATGCACGACCATGTGGACGGCCGCTCGGTCCGTCCCGCGCGGGCTTCCGTGAAAGACGTTCATGCACATTTGCAAAGGACGGCCGCCGTGCAAACGATTACATTTGCTGAAATGAACAAGCATGACCTTGAACCGCATGGGCAGCAGCGGAGGCTCGAAAACATCGAGGCACGCCTGGCCCGGCACCACAGGGCGACCCAGCTCAGCCTGATGGTGCTGTCCGCCCTCGGGCTCGTGGCGCTCGCTCTCCTGGGCTACATCGTCACCCGCCTGTAGAGAAGCGTTCGGCTCTTCCTTCAGAGCCCGCCCATCCGGCACACGATGGCCCATTCCTCGTCCGTCACGGGCTGCACCGAGAGGCGGGAATTGTTGACGAGGATCATCTTTTCGAGGCCGGGCTGCTTCTTGATCTCGTCGAGCGTGACCGGGCGCTTGAAGGGCTTCACGGCCTTGATGTCGACCATGCCGAACCTGCCCGTCTCGTCCGTGTGGTCGGGGTAGTATTCCCTGATCACCTCGACGATGCCGACGACGGCCTTGCCCTCGTTGGAATGGTAGAAGAAGCCCTGCTCGCCCTTTTTCATGGCCATGAGGTTCTGCTTGGCCACGTGGTTGCGCACGCCGTTCCAGTGGGTGCCTTTCGCGCCTTCCGCGACCTGCTGGTCCCAGGACCAGACGGAGGGTTCGGACTTGTAGAGCCAGTGGGCCATGGTGTGCTTACTCTTTTGGAAGTCGCATAATCTGATCGGAATACCGGTATCCACTTTTCCGGATCATGCTTCAGTGTTCGGACTTGATGGGTCGGTTCATCAGCGCATCGACCGCCTCGTCGAGGGTCCATGCGCCGTTCAGGATCCGGTCGACGGCTTCCGCGATCGGCATGTCGACGTTCTTCGCGCGCGCCAGCGACACCAGGGCGCTCGCGGTGGCGGCGCCCTCCACCAGCTTGCCGCCGGCGGCCTGCTCGACGCTCATCCCCTGGCCGAGACGCTGACCGAAGGCGAAGTTGCGGGAATGGGCCGACGAGCAGGTGAGCACCAGATCGCCCAGCCCGGAGAGGCCCATCAGGGTCTCCGCCTGCCCGCCATAGGCGCGGGCGAAGCGCAGGAGCTCGGCGAAGCCGCGGGCTATGAGGGCCGCCTTGGCGCTCTCGCCCAGACCCTTGCCGGCCACGGCCCCGCAGGCGATGGCCAGCACGTTCTTGGCCGCGCCCCCGATCTCGACGCCGCGCACGTCGTCCCGGTGATAGACGCGAAGCGTCGGGCCCGAGAGGGCCGTCGCCAGCTCTTCGGCCAACGCCGCGTCGCGGCAGGCGAGCGTCACGGCGGTGGGCAGGCCGCGCGCCACGTCGTCGGCGAAGCTGGGGCCGGAGAGCACGGCCACGGGCGGGCCGGGGCGCACCTCCGCCACCACGTCGCAGAGAAAGGCCCCCGTGGTCCGCTCGATTCCCTTGGCGCAGAGCACCAGCGGGGTCTCGGGCAGCAGCACGGCGGCAAGCGCCGCGCCCATCTCGCGGGTCGTCTGCGCGGGGGTGACGAGAAGCACCGCGCGGGCGGAGGTCAGGTCCTTGAGATCGGCGGTCGGGCGGATGCGTTCGTGCAGCGAGACACCGGGCAGGAAGCGCTCGTTGGTGCGCGTCCGCGCCAGCGCGGCCGCCTGCTCGGGCGAGCGCATCCACAGCACCACCTCGTTGCCCGCGATCGCGGCAGCGTTGGCGAGCGCCGTCCCCCAGGCGCCCGCTCCGGCAATGCCGATGGTGTTGGGTTGCGCCGTCATGTCGGGGGCTGTCGACCGTTGCTCTCACTCACCAGCCTCATCCTGAGGAGGATTGCGCAGCAATCCGTCTCGAAGGAGGCTTCAGAGCGCGCTGGATCCTCCTTCGAGACGCAGCCTGACGGCTGCTTCTCAGGATGAGGTCCGAGGTTGATGATCCTGTTTCCCAGAACGACCATCTCACGCCTTCGCTCCGGCCTCGTCGCGGCTCGAGTCGAGCGGCCAGCGGGCGCGGGCCGGGGCCGCGATGTCGTCGATGAGGCCGAGGCGCATCCGCTCCAGGCCCGCCCAGGCGATCATCGCGCCGTTGTCGCCGCACAGGTTCAGCGGGGGCGCCACCAGCTTGAGGCCGGCTTCGACGGCGAGCCGCTGCAGCCCCTGGCGCATGCCCTGGTTGGCCGCGACGCCGCCCGCCACCACCAGGGCGGTCGGATGGCCGGCGATGTCCCGGAAGGCGCGGAGCCCCACGCGGGTACGGTCGACCACCACGTCCACGATGGCGGCCTGGAAGCTGGCGCACAGGTCGGAGACGTCGCTCGCCCTGAGCGGCGCGATCTTCTCCGCCTCGATCCGCACGGCGGTCTTGAGGCCCGACAGGGAGAAGTTCGGCTCCGCGCGTCCCTGCATCGGCCGGGGGAAGGCGAAGCGCTCCGGATTGCCCTTCGCGGCCTCCTGCTCCACGTGCGGCCCGCCCGGATAGGGCAGCCCCAGCATCTTGGCGACCTTGTCGAAGGCCTCGCCGATGGCGTCGTCGATGGTGGTGCCGAGCCGCACGTAGTCGCCGACGCCGCGCACCGCCACGAGCTGCGTGTGGCCGCCGGAGGCGAGGAGGAGCAGATAGGGAAAGCCGATGCCGTCCGTGAGGCGCGCGGTGAGCGCATGGGCCTCGAGGTGGTTCACGGCCATCAGGGGCTTGCGGGTGACGAGCGCGATGGCCTTGGCGGTGGTCAGCCCCACCAGCACGCCGCCGATCAGGCCGGGGCCCGCCGCCACCGCGATGCCGTCGATGTCCCTCACGGTGCAATGAGCGGCCTTCAGGGCGCGGGCCACGAGCCGGTCGATCACCTCCACATGGGCGCGGGCGGCGATCTCCGGCACCACGCCGCCGTAGCGGGCATGCTCGGCGATCTGACTCAGGACCTCGTTGGAGAGGATCTCGCCGCGTCCGTCGAAGCCGATTCCGACCACGGCGGCCGCGGTCTCGTCGCAGGTGGTCTCGATGCCTAGAATGCGCATGGTCGTCGGCCGCTCGATTTAAGGGGTTGTCCGGGCTTCCGGCCCGGCGCTCCTCCCCCTATAGTCCGCCGCGCCGCATAAGATCAAACGCGGAAGTTGTTTTTGGAATGTCCGACAAAACACCGGCCTCATCCTGAGAGGTGGGTTCGTCATCCGGCTCTTTTCCGAGCCCTCATCCTGAGGAGGTCACGACCGTGACCGTCTCGAAGGACGAGGGCGCCTCCAGGGAGCACTGGATCCTCCTTCGAGACGCCTGCTACGCAGGCTCCTCAGGATGAGGGCTGAGATTGATGAGCCAGCCACCGAGGGGGACGCAGTTCGCACCTCGAAGGCTCAAGGCAGGCTTCGTCGGAAACGCTTGATTTGGAGAACCCAGGCAGAATGGCCTCTTCACCCACCCTGGTCATCGGCACGCGCGGCAGCCCGCTGGCGCTGGCTCAGGCTCACGAGACGCAAGACAGGCTGGTCGCCGCCCATGGTTCAACCGGGGATGGCTGGACCGTGGAGCACCTGCCCCTGTCGATCATCAAGACCACGGGCGACGTGATTCAGGACCGGCCCCTGTCGGAGGCCGGCGGCAAGGGGCTCTTCACCAAGGAACTCGACATCGCGCTCCTCGACGGCTCCATCGATCTCGCGGTCCATTCCGCCAAGGACCTGCCGACGGCCCTGCCGGAGGGCATCGCGGTCGCCGGCTTCCTGCCCCGCGAGGATGTGCGCGACGCCTTCATCAGCCACCGCTACACGAGCCTGAACGACCTGCCCGAGGGAGCCGTCGTGGGTTCCGCGTCCTTGCGGCGCCAGGCCCAGGTCCGCCGCCTGCGGCCGGACCTCCGGGTCACGCTCCTGCGCGGCAACGTGCAGACGCGGCTCGCCAAGCTCGAGCGCGGCGAGGTCGACGCGACCCTGCTCGCCATGGCGGGCCTGCGCCGCCTCGGGCTCACCGACCACGTGACGGCCGTTCTCGAGACGGAGGATTTCCTCCCGGCCGTGGGGCAGGGCGCCATCGCGGTCACGATCCGCGCCGGGGACGAGCGGGTGCGCCAGGCGCTTGCCCCCATCCTCGATGCGCCGACCGGCCAGGCGCTCGCCGCCGAGCGGGCCTTCCTGACCATCCTCGACGGCTCCTGCCGCACCCCCATCGCGGGCCATGCCCGGCTGATCGGCGGCGACCTCGAGATCCGCGGCCTCGTGCTGCGTCCGGACGGGTCGGAGAGCCTGGAGGCCGTCCGCCGCGGCTCGCCGGACGACGCCGCGGCGCTCGGACGCGAGGCGGGCTCCGAACTGCGCTCCCGCATGCCGCCCGACTTCCTGAAAAGCTGATGAAGGTCCTCGTCACACGCTCAGCCCCGGATGCCGCGCGCACGGCGCGGAAGCTGGCGGCGCTCGGCTACGCAGCGTGCCTCGCCCCCGTGACCCGAATCATCCCGACGGGCGATCCCGCGCCGGAAGCGGCCTACGATGCCCTCATCGTGACCAGCGCCCATGCGGCGGATGCCGTGGCGGGCCTCGACCGGCAGAAGCCGGTCTTCGCCGTGGGCGGGCACACGGCGGATGCGGTGCGCGCGCGGGGATTTAACGACATCACGGTGGCGGAGGGCGACGCGGTTTCGCTGTCGCGCCTGATTCGCGGCCAATTGCGGCCCGGCCTCGTCCTTCTCCACGTGACGGCCCGCCACCACAAGGACGAGCCGGCGGCCTCCTTAAGGGCGGCGGGATTTTCCGTGCTGCAATGGGAAGCCTACGAGGCGAAGGCGGTCGAGGCCCTGCCCGAGGCCGCCGTCGAGGCCCTGCGGGCTGGCCAAATCGGCCTGGCGCTCCATTATTCACGACGGAGCGCGGATCTCGTCGTCCGGCTGGCGGAGGAGGCGGGATTGGCGCCGAACCTCCGGGCCGTACTCCACCTCTGCCTGTCGGCCGATGCGGCCGCGCCCCTGACCATGGCCGGTGCCGCCACCCGCGTGGCGGGCGACCCGTCCGAGGACGCGCTTCTCAGGCTCCTCGATCCGCCGCCGTAAACATGTCGCCGCCTCGTCGACGGTCCTGGCGTTTGGGAACTTTGCCATACGGAGAGGATCGTGATCGGATGGGTCGTTCGACGTGGGACCGTATCGCAGGGAGGGAACGAAACGCTGCGCCCAAGCTTGCCTCAATTGCCTTTCACACCGACCTTTTGAAGATCCCGCGCCCCCAGGGGCCTGTGCAAGAGTGACCCGTGACCGATTCATCTGATCCCCGACGTCCGAAATCGTCCCGCAAGAAGCCCTCGCGTGAGCCGGCGACCATCGACCTGAAGGCGACGGTGGTCGACGATGGCACCCAGGCCAAGGCGCCGGAACCTGCCGGGCAGGACACTCTCGCCACGGAGGCGCCCATCCAGGAGGCGCCTGTCGGGGAAACCCCCGTTGACGAGACGATTCCCGCAGGCGGGGCGCCGGACGCGAAGGCCGACGAGACCATCGCCAGCGGCAGCGAGCCTCCGGTCGAGGACGCGGTGGCCTCATCCCAGGCCACGCTCGATTCGGGGATCGGCACCGACACGCTGCCCGACGGCGCGTCCGTCGAGGGGAGTGACGAGGGGACTGAAAGGCCGGATGCCACTCTGTCTGAAAGCGCCTTCCAGGAGCCTCCCACGGTCCAGGGTGCCTCGCAGACCCGCGAGGAGGCCGTGCCTCCGCGGGCGCCCGAGCGTCGCGGTTCCGCCGGGGCCCTGATCGGATCGAGCCTGCTCGGCGGCCTCGTCGGGGCGGGACTTCTCTATGGATTGCAGGCCTGGCAGGAGGCCCCGGCCCAGGACGATCCCCGGATCGCCCAGCTGGAGCAGCGCGTGAACGCGCTGAGGCAGCAGCCGGCCTCCGGACCGCCGCAGGCCGGCACGCAGGCGCTGGCCGAGCGCATCCAGACGCTCGAAGCCGCCCGAGGCGAGCTCGATCAACGGCTCCAGGCCATCCAGGGCACGGCCCAGCAGGCCTCGGAGCGGGCCCAGGAAGCCCTGAACCGCCCGCTCCCCGAAGCCCCGCAGCCGGCTCCCCAGAACGAGGCCGCGCTCACCGACCTGACCAACCGCCTGTCCGGCCTGGAGGAGCAGGTCCGCACCAATGCCCAGGGCGCGACGAGTGCGGCGACCGCGACCCAGGAGCTCGACCGCCGGGTCGCGGACCTGGACCGGCGCCTTGCCGACCAGGACGGCCGCTTCGGCGAGGTGGACCGCCGCCTCGGGGAGGCCGAGCGCCGGTTCGCGGACGCCGACCGTCGCGTCTCCGAGCAGGAGCAGCGCCTGGCGGCGCTCGCCCGGCAGGAGGCGGAGAACACCCGGCACGCCGATGCCGCGAGCCAGACAGGAGCCAAGGTCGTCCTTGCCGGACGCCTGAGCGACGCCCTGAAAAGCGGAACGCCTTATGGGCAGGTGCTCGAAGGCGTGAAGAAGGCCGGGGCCGAGGCGGGCCGCGTGGCCGCCCTGGAGCCCTTCGCCCAGCAGGGCGCGCCGACCGCCGAGGCCCTCGCCCGCAGCTTCGGGCCGGTCGAGACGGCAATCCTGCGCGAGAGCCGTGGCCCGGCCGAGGGCTGGACCGACCGGCTCCTGCGCATGGCCGACCGGGTGGTGACGGTCAAGCCGGTGGACGAACCGGGCTCGACCGGCGTCCCGGCTCTCGTCGCCCGCATCCGGCAGGCGCTGGAGCGCGGCGACGTGGTGGAGGCGGCCGCCGCCTGGGATGCTCTGCCCGAGCCGTCCCGGCGGCTCTCGGAGGCTTGGGGCCGGCAGGTCAAGGCCGTCGCCGAGGCGCATCAGGCCGCGCAGGCGATCAGCTCCGACGCCCTCGCCACCCTCAACGATACGACGCAATAAAAGGATCTGCCCCGCATGTGGCGCGCTCTTGTTTTCATCGGTCTTCTCTGCGTCGCGGCCTTCGGCGCGGTCTGGCTGGCCGACCGGCCGGGCACGGTTCTAATCACCTTCGGCGGTTACGAGATCCAGATGTCGGTGGCGGTGGCCGCCATCGCCCTGACAGGCCTGGCCCTGGCCCTGGCCGTGCTCTGGTCCCTGGTCACCGGCCTGCTCCAGCTCCCTTCCCGCCTGACCTTCGCGTCCCGGGCGCGCCGCCGCTCGCGGGGCTATCAGGCCGTCTCGCGCGGGATGGTGGCCGTCGGAGCGGGCGACACCATCGCGGCCCGGCGTTACGCCAACGAGGCCGAGCGCCTGCTCGGGCGGGAGCCCCTGACGCTCCTGCTCAAGGCCCAGGCCGCCCAGGTGTCGGGCAACCGGGAGGTCGCCGAAGCGGCCTTCCGGCAGATGATCGACGAGAACGAGACGCGGGTGCTCGGCCTGCGGGGCCTCTTCGTCGAGGCGAGGCGCCGCGGCGATGCGGCGGCCGCGCACGAATACGCGACCGAGGCCGTTCGCCTCGCACCGGCCGCCGCCTGGGCGAGCGATGCGGTCCTCGAGGCGCGCTGTGCCGAACGGGATTGGCGCGGAGCCCTGGAAACCATCGAACGGCGGACATCGCTCGGCCTCCTCGACAAGAAGACGGCCAAGCGCCACCGGGCGGTCCTGCTGACCGCCGATGCTCTGGAGCGCGTCGACCACGATCCGGAGGGCGCCCTCAGGAGCGCCCAGGATGCGGTCAAGCTCGCTCCCGATCTGGTTCCCGCCGCGGCCCTCGCGGGCCGTCTCCTGTCGCGGAAGGGGGATCTGCGCAAGGCCGCCAAGGTGGTCGAGGCCGCCTGGCGCAGCCTGCCGCACCCGGACCTCGCGGAGGTCTATCTGAACCTGCGGCCCGGCGATTCGGGCCTCGACCGTCTCAGGCGCGCCGAGACCCTGTCGCGCCTCTCCAACGGGGCGCCGGAGGGCCGGCTCGCCGTTGCGCGCTCTGCTCTGGAAGCGCGGGAGTTCGGCCGTGCCCGCGATGCCCTGGAGCCCCTGCTGCAGGACCGGCCGAGCATGCGGGTGTGCCTCCTCATGTCCGACCTGGAGCAGGCGGAGCACGGCTCCACGGGCAAGGGGCGCGAATGGCTTGCCCGCGCCACCCGGGCGCCGCGGGACCCGGCCTGGATCGCCGACGGGGTCGTGTCGGACCATTGGGCGCCGATCTCGCCCGTGACCGGCCGTCTCGATGCCTTCGTCTGGCAGGCGCCGCCGGACGTGCTGATTGCCCCCGAGCTCACCCTGCACGACGACGTGACGGCGGATCTCGATGACGAGGTCAGGGTCCTGCCCGTCGCGCCACCCGCAGAGCCTGCTCCGATTCCTGCGCCCGTCGGCGAGCCTGCTCCCGTGTCCGAGCCCCTGCCGGAGGAGAAGGAGGTCAGGACAGAGGCCGTGGTTGCCGAGCCGGCCAAGGCGGAGGCCAAGGAGGAGGCCAAGGAGGAGGCATCTGCGCCCCAGCCCGAACCTGTCGTTTTCCCGACCATGCCGCCCGACGTGCCGAAGCCGGACGAGAAGGCGTCCGCACGCCGCAGCGTTTTTTCGGTCTGGTAGGGACATTCCGGCCTTTCCCTCCCTTGCCAAGCGGCGGGGGAGGGGGTAAGAGGGCGGCCTCTCGGATCGCAACAATTGCGATGCCGCAATAGCTCAGCTGGTAGAGCACCTCATTCGTAATGAGGGGGTCGGGGGTTCGAATCCCTCTTGCGGCACCATTCCACTCCTGGCGGCGACGTCAGGCGGGAAGGCATGGCAGGGGGTCATAGCTCAGTTGGGAGAGCGCTTGAATGGCATTCAAGAGGTCGGCGGTTCGATTCCGCCTGGCTCCACCATCCTGCTAAGCGCATCGTGCGGAAAAGTGGTTCCGGTTTTCCGGGCCGAACGATGCGAATTGACGAGAGCACCGGATTACTCCCAAAAGTGGGTTCCACTTTTGGGTTCGGTGCGAGAGACGGAGCGTGCGGGTGTAGCTCAGGGGTAGAGCACAACCTTGCCAAGGTTGGGGTCGAGGGTTCGAATCCCTTCGCCCGCTCCATTTCCTTCCACCAGGGAATTCCATCGAAAAGGCGCCGCAAGGCGCCTTTCGTGTTTCTGTAGGCCGGCCAAGCAGACGGGCCCATTCCATGGATGGAAAAGGGCCCGCGGTGACTCTCGGTCACACGTCATTGACGTTCATCCGGGTAAACCGGTCATGGAATCCAGATTGTCGAGCCGAAGGGGTGTCTCCAACGCTCAATGTCTCGACGCGGAGGGGGTCTTCAGCCCAGGCGATATCGCGATGCGAGCCTCCATCCGTTCAAGCCGGGGCGGGTGCCCGGTTCATCGATGTTGCGGAACTGCCGTCGGTCAGGAACCCGCTCGAACAAGGAAGCCGTTCCGCTCTCTGCGACGGGCCGTTCTCCAGGAGTGAGCCTATCCCGTCGGAAGTAAAAGGCTCTCGCACCTCGGTAGTTTCAGCTTAGCGGAAAAGAAAAAGCCCGGCGGATCCCTGCCGGGCTTCGTCGGCCTGAGCGAAGAGGTTCCGGTCAGGCGGCCTTGACGTCCTGGAGGAAGGCGGCGACCTCGCGGCCGAGATCGTTGGAATGACGCGACAGCTCCTGCGCGGCGCCGAGCACCTGGCCTGCCGCCGCCCCGGTCTCGCCTGCGCCCTGCTGCACGTCCGCGATGCTGCCGGTCACCTGTTCGGTGCCGCGCGCCGCCTCCTGGACGTTGCGGGCGATCTCGGCCGTGGCCGCGCCCTGCTCCTCCATGGCGGCGGCAATCGCCGTCGAGATCTGGCT
>JAEWKH010000033.1 GCA_023386155.1 Pseudomonadota bacterium | reverse complement strand
CTGTGCGTGCCGCGACGCTCGCGCTCGACGGGCCAGTCGAAGAAGGTGATGTCGGTACCGGGCGAGGCTTTCCCGTCCGCATAGAACAGATGATAGGCGCTCACATCGTCCTGGTTCACGGTCTTCTTGACGAGCCGCATTCCTAAGGACTGCGTGTAGAAGGCGTGGTTGCCCGGCGCATCGGCCGTCACGGCGGTCAAGTGGTGGATTCCGGTCAGCTTCATGGTGCTGTCTCCATCGATGTTGCGATGAAGATAGATCCGCGGAGGTGTGGTTACGAGCCTGCGGGACGCCAAGTCGGTCTTGCCGGAATGCAAGAACGCCCCGACCAGAGGCCGAGGCGCTTGCAGAATCGAAAGATGTCGCTTGCTCAGGCGGCTTTGGCGCGCAGGTCGTCCGGCGTGACGTCCTCCGGGATCGGGCACCGGTAGTCCCGGCCACCGGTGCGCTCCCGCAACTCCGCCTTGGCGCGCGCGACGAGGTCGGGATTGCGCAGGACATCGGCGGCCGTCGTGGCCATGGCCTTGGCGGCTAGCACCATGCCCTTGTGCGCGGCGGGCAGCTTGCCCTGCGTGACGAGCTGCCAGGTGTGGAACGGCGTGCCGATGGCGAAGCAGGCCGCATGGCATTGCACCGTGGGCACGATCCAGCTCACGTCGCCCACGTCGGTGGTGCCCATCATGACCTCCTCGCGGGTCGGCATGGCGAGCACGCCGTCATGCAGGACCTTTGTCTTCAACGACATGTCGTGCGGCTTCACGCTGACCAGAATGTCCTCTTCCGTCATGGCTGCCTTCTGCAGCTTCTCGGCAAAAGCATAATCGGCCTCGTCGAAGGGCGGGGGGCCGATGCGGCGCATGTTCTCGTACATGGCCTCCTGCAGGGCCCTGTTGGGCAACACGTTCGATGTCGCATCCGTGATCTGCACGGAGAAGGAGGTTTCCGTCATGAGGGCCGCGCCCTCGGCGATCTTCTTCACGCGCTCGAACAGGCGCTCGGCATCGGGCAGATGCGGCGAGCGCACGAGGTAAAGAGATTCCGCGAAGGCCTGCACCACGTTCGGCGCGCCGCCGCCCGCATTGGTGGTCGCGTAATGCACGCGCGCATCGGAGGGCATGTGCTCGCGCATGTAGTTGACGCCCACGTTCATCAGCTCGACGGCATCGAGCGCGGAACGGCCCACATGAGGCGCCACCGCCGCATGCGCGGCGCGGCCCTTGAAGCGGAAATAGGCCTGGATGCAGGCGAGCGACGAGTTGGTCTGCACCTCGTTCACCACGCTCGGATGCCAGCAGAAGGCGGCGTCGAGATCGTGGAACAGGCCGGCGCGGGCCATGAAGGTCTTGCCGGACCCACTCTCCTCCGCCGGGCAGCCGTAATAGCGCACGGTGCCGGCGATGCCTTCGGCCTCCAGCGCGTCCTTGAGGGCGACGGCGGCCAAGGCGGACCCGGACCCCAGCAGGTTGTGGCCGCAGCCATGACCGGGGGTTCCGGCCACGGTCGGAGCATGGTCGATGCGGCCCGATTCCTGGGCGAGATCCGGCAGCGCATCGAACTCGCCGAGTATGCCGACGACCGGTCCGCCCTGGCCGAATTCCGCGATGAAGGCGGTTGCGATGCCGCCGACATTCCGGGCGATGCGGAAGCCCTCGCGCTCCAGCATGGCGACCTGCTCGGCGACGGCCCGGTGCTCCTCGAAGGCGAGTTCGGGAACGGCCCAGATGCGGTCGCTCAGGGCACAGTAATCGGCAGCCTTGGCATCGACATGGCGGGCGACGGCATCAAGGCTCAGGCGGTCGTTGTTCATAACGTTATTATATCTCATAAACTGGGACCGGCGCACAATATCAGGTTCGCGCCAATACGGAAGAGGCGTCGTTTCATGAAAGCCCTGTCTTCAATGCACCTTCAGACCGTCTCGTCCGCCAAACCCCTGCGCGGGGTGAGGAATCCGCCCGACTGGCGCGACCAGAGGCCGGCATAGAGGCCGCCATTCTCCAGAAGCTCCTCATGGGTGCCTTCCTCGACGATCCGGGCATCGTCCATCACGATCAGGCGATCCATGAGCTGGAGGGTCGAGAGGCGGTGCGCGATGGCAATCACCGTCTTGCCCTCCATGAGGGTGGCGAGCGATTCCTGAATGGCCGCCTCCACCTCCGAATCGAGCGCCGAGGTCGCCTCGTCGAGGATCAGGATCGGCGCATCCTTCAGGATCACGCGGGCGATGGCGATGCGCTGGCGCTGGCCGCCGGAGAGCTTCACGCCGCGCTCGCCCACATGCGCATCGAAGCCGCGCCGCCCCCGCCCGTCGACGAGACGCTCGATGAACTCGACCGCATGGGCCTGGCGGGCCGCCTCGCGCATCGCCTCCTCGCTCGCCTCGGGCCGCCCGTAGAGGATGTTCTCCCGGATGGAGCGGTGCAGCAGGGAGGTATCCTGCGTCACCACCGAGATCTGGGAGCGCAGGCTTTCCTCCTGGGCATCGGCGATGTCCTGGCCGTCGATGAGGATGCGGCCGCCCTGAGGCACGAAGAAGCGCAGGAGCAGGTTGACCAGCGTGGTCTTGCCGACGCCGGAGCGCCCGACGAGGCCGATCTTCTCCCCTGGCCGGATCGTCAGGTTCAACCCGTCGATGACCTTGTCGCCATCGCCATAGGAGAAATCCACATGGTCGAAGCGGATCTCGCCGCGCGGCACGGTCAGGGGCCTGGCAGTCGGCTTGTCCTGCATGGTGAGCGGGCGCGAAATCGTCTTCATGCCTTCCTGCACCGTGCCCACGTTCTCGAAGATGCCCATGACCTCGAACGCCACCCAGCCGGACATGGAGACGATCTGGGTGGAGAGCAGCAGGGCGGTGGTCATGGTGCCCGCGTCGATCCGGTTCGCGCTGAAGAGCCACACCGCCACGGCGCCGGTCGAGACCAGGAAGACCGCGTTCAGGAAGGTGAGGCCCGCCACATAGAGCGTGTTGATCCGCTGCTGGCTCATGAACGAGTCGTTGAGCCGGCTGTAGCCCTCGCTGATGTACGCGTCCTCGTCCTTGCGGCGCCCGAAGAGCTTCACCGTCATGATGTTGGTGAAGCTGTCGACCACCTTGCCGGTCACGGCCGAGCGCGCCTCGCTCGAGGCGCGCGAGCGCTTCTGGATGCGCGGCAGCGCGACGGCGAGCAGGGTCGCGTAAAGAACGAACCACCCGGTCATCGGCAGGGCGAGGCGCCAGTCCTGCGTGCCGAGCAGGCCGATGGAGGCCGCCCCGAAGATCAGGATCTGCCAGACCGCGCGGGCCACGGACAGGACCGTCTCGCGCAGGGGCCGGCCCGTCTGCAGCACCCGGTTGGCGATGCGGCCGGCAAAGTCCTCCTGGAAGAACCCTAAGGGCTGGCGCACCACGTGCCAGTAGTTCTGCCAATGCACCATGGTGGTGAAGGAGACCGCCAGGGAATGGTTGACCAGGAGCCTGAACAGGATGGTCCCAAGCGGCCGCACCAGGAGGATGATCGCCCCCATGGCGATCAGCAGCGGCCCGGCCTCGTGGAAGATCCCTTCGGGCGAGGTATGCGAGAGGGCGTTGACGAGGCGGCCGATGAGCCAGGGAATGAGGGCCTCGACGACGGCCAGCACGAAGCCCAGCGCGAACAGCGCAATGAACAGGCCCTTCGCCTGGGCGATGAAGTGCCAGTAGAAGCCCCAGAGATTGTCCGGCGGCGATTCCTCCGGCGGCTTCTTCCTGAAATCGATGCGCGTCTCGAAAAAGCGGAACATCAGCGCGTCTCGTCCTCCTAGGACCCGAATCACATCGGGTAGCGGACGCATGATGCAGCGATCTTTGTCCCCGCGGTGGCAATCGCACGAAGTTGAAGGCTTAGCCCACCACAGGGGAGACCGAGGGACTACCGCAATCAGTGTGACCGCCCCTCAAACAACCCATTCAGAAGTATGACAATGAGACAGGGTCCATTGGCAGCATCGCTAGATGCGGATCGCTGCTAGCTTGTCTACGACTATCCATGAACCAAAACCAAAAAGGCAAAGAGAGATGAGGGCGAGGGCGATAGCGATCCAAAGCGTCGCTGTTGCAGTCCAATAGAGCCACCGTGACTTCTTTGGCGGCTTCCCAGTCAGATACCCGTAAATCTCAGTAGGGCTAAGGTATGCCTCGCCTACTAAGCTCCAGTTTAGATACGCCACTCCAGAGCTAAATGCTGCTGCAAGCACACCGCTCCCATAGAGGATAAAGGGAAATTTCAGTCCCTGCGCGAGCATCGCTGCCACTGTTGCCTTATGTGTGCTCTCCCCACCAAACATCGCCCCGATTAGTGTCAGAAGAGCGATAATTGAGCCGCCATTCAGCAGGAACGCCATACGAATTGTACTGCTTCCATATTCCTTCAGAGCATCAAGCGTTCTACCACGCTCCTCATGTTGGAAATCTATATACTTCTCGATTGCTGTCTGGTGGCTGTTCAGAGGTCCGCTGCTCATTCTCAGTCCTTGGATTGGATAGCTGTAATATGGCTCAGCGCACTCCTTCTAGATCCGATATTATCGAAGTGCTGCTCTGGGATACGGCTACGATTTGATCAACGGCCTTATTCGCGCTTGCCAACGCAGCATCAGCTGTATTGCGAACTCTTTGAGATTGCGGTCCTTGCCCCTGTGCAAGCAGTTGGTCAGCAAGTTCAACATGCCTATAGAAATCTGTCAGATGGTTTACTGCCTCAGCTCGCTTTATAGCAATCGAATTTAGTAGCTTCCTAAGTCTCTCGCGCGGCTTTTCTGGTAGCCTCGTAAGGTGTTCTCGATTTCGGCCAAAGACACCAATTTCAACTTCCATCAATACCAAAAAGTCGAGGTGGATTGCGCCTGTCCTGCTTCTAATATCATCCATCTCATCGATGATTTGTTTCACATTCTTCACGGTATCAACACTGAAGTCCCGAAAGATCAGCTTCTGAGCTTTGGACTGTGAGTTGGTCTGGAAGATTGCCAGCGCGTAGCCGCCTATAATCGACAGGATGAGGCCGATGATTACGCCCCAGAAGAAATCGCCAGTGAGAACGGCCCACATTGTTCTGCCCCTTTGTCCTCTTGCTGAGGACCGAGGCTCAACAGACCCTGAAAGCTGAGGAGTGGTCGAGAGGGGGGGAGTGAGAGAAATCTGTGAATATCTTGCCTTCACCTAACGGGCTGAGTTCAAAGCGAGGTCTGGGTACGCACATTGGGTACGCATTCCCTTTAACTTCACCCTTAAGTTGCTGATTTCAAATGTCTTTTTCGAAATGAAGAAGGTATGGCGGAGGGAGCGGGATCCTACCCCACCGCGAAAAGATCCCGCGTCTCGGGCGCCTGGGGTTCCTCGAAGGCGTTGGGGTCGCCGGGGCCGGTCTCCCAGCCGAGATCCGGGAGCGCGATGATGCGCAGGCCCCGCGGGTCGTTGCGGGTCACGACGATGTTGCGGCTTTCCATATAGGCGATGAGGCGCCGGGCCCGGCCGGGCGAGCGGCTGCCGCAGGCGCGGGCGATCTCTCCGTCGGGCGGGCAGGGCGAGCCTTCCATGGCGGCGCGGGCGATGAGCAGGAAGACGCCCTGGATGTCCTCGGCGAGATCCGCCGCGAAGGCGACGGCGCGATCCCATTCCGTGCCTTCGGCGGTGGCCGTGTCGACGCCCGCGCGGGCGACCGCCAGGCGGCGGCGGAAGGCGTTGAGGTTCAACGGCTCGCCGGAGACGCGGCGGATGCGGCAGCGCACGAGGAAATCCTGATAGAGCACGGCCACGGAGCGGAAGGCGGCCTCCGGATCGTCGAGGATCTCGCGCAGGACCGCGTCGAGGGTGGCCTCGCGCTCGGCCTTGGACTGCTCGGTGTCCTGGGCCTCGGGCTCCGGCGCGGCGGCCGGGCGGGTGCGGGCGAGCTGCGCCAGGAGGTCGTTGGTGGATGGGGCCGGAGGCGGCGGAGGCGCGCGGCGCGGCATGACCGGACGGGCCGCCACCTCGTCCTCGCCCGCCTTGAAGATGAGGTCGCGGGCGTCTTCCTTCGGCTGCTCGGGCAGCGGCATGAGCTTGAAGGTGCCCGTGCGGGTCGAGGTCTCGACCGTGCCGATGCGGATCGGCAGCGGCCGTCGCGAGAGGGCCGGGCCCAAGGCGACGAAATGGCCGCGCTCCAGGTCGCGGAACATCTCGGCCTGGCGGCGCTCCATGCCGAGAAGATCGGCCGCGCGGGCCATGTCGATGTCGAGGAACGTGCGGCCCATGAGGAAGTTGGAGGCCTCCGCGGCCACGTTCTTGGCGAGCTTGGCCAGGCGCTGGGTCGCGATGATGCCGGCAAGTCCGCGCTTGCGGCCGCGGCACATGAGGTTGGTCATGGCGCCCAGGGAGACTTTCCGCGCCTCGTCCGACACGTCGCCGGCGGCCGCGGGCGCGAAGAGCTGCGCCTCGTCCACTACCACGAGCATCGGGTACCAGTAATCGCGCTCCGCATCGAAGAGGCCGCCGAGGAAGGCCGCCGCGCAGCGCATCTGCGCCTCGGCGTCGAGACCTTCCAGGCTCAGCACCACGGACACCCGGTGCTGGCGCACGCGGGCGGCGATCCGCTGGAGATCGCCCTCGCTGCGGGAAGCATCGACCACCACATGGCCGAACTTGTCGGCCAGCGTGACGAAATCCCCCTCTGGATCGATGATGGCCTGCTGGACGAGATTGGCGCTCTGCTCGAGAAGGCGGCGCAGGAGATGCGACTTGCCGGAGCCGGAATTGCCCTGGACGAGCAGACGCGTCGCCAGAAGCTCTTCCAGATCGAGCAGGGCCGATTGTCCTCCGGGGGCGGAGGATGCCACTCCCATATCGATTCCGACCTTCATCAGCCTCCCTCGTGCGATCTTCGAACCCTACCCGGCCCGGTCCTAACACGGCAGGGCTTAAGGAAGTGCCGGACAAACACGAGTCCTCCACAGGCGAAATACGCTTTCCCCAGCCATGACGCCGCAGGTTTTACGAAACCCGCCCGCCCTCGGGTCATTAACTTGCAGGACGTTCGCAGACCTCGCTGCAGGAGAGGATCGGTGCCCGTCGCGCTTTCCGTCATCCGAGGCTTTCATGCCGTTCCGGCTTTCTCCGGAGGACAGGGAGACCGGCCGGTGATTCTCAAGGCGGCAGCCGACCGCTCCATCCTCCGGGAGGATCCCGACAGACTCATGCTCCCGCCGGCCGGCGCCTCGCGCGCCGACATGGTTTTTACGACCGTCGGCATCGCCCTGCTGGTGATTCTCGCCGCCGCGTTCCTCTGGACCTTGCTTCGCCACCGCCGTCGGTAAGAGGGATTCGAAAGACGTCCCACGATCCTCGCGCCCAGCTACCAGGCCAGCCCTAGCTCACAGCCCCCAAGAAGTTCAGTCGAGCGAAACCCGATTCGACTTGGGAGCCGGTTTCGGTTACAATGACTGTCCAGTCAGTCATTTACTACGTGAGGGCGTTGTGACGGTCCGGGAACGAAAGAAACGGCGCGCTCCGGCGAGGAGCGAGAGCGAACGTCAGGCCAAGCTCCAGACGATCCTGGACGCGGCGCTCGATATCTTTCTGGAAAAGGGCTTCGCCGATGCCCGCCTCGACGACGTGGCCGCCCGGGCGGGCGTCGCCAAGGGCACCCTCTATCTTTACGTGCCCTCGAAGCAGGCCCTGTTCGAGGCGCTGGTGGGCTCGGGGATCGGCGGTCCCGTCGGGGCCTTCGAGCAGAAGGTCCCCGATCCGGACGTCTCGGCCGAGGACCAGCTCAGGGCGCTGTTCACGTTCCTGAGGACGGAGATCCTCGGCACGCGCCGCCGCGACATCGTCCGCCTCCTGCTGATGGAGGCGAGCCGCTTTCCCGAGCTCGCGGAAGTCTATCACCGGGAGGTGATCGTCCGGGGCCTGCGGATCCTGCGCGGCATCGCCGAGCGGGGCGTCGCCAGCGGCGAGTTCCGCTCCGACGAGATCGTGCGTTTTCCGCAGCTCGCCATCGCGCCGGGGCTCGTCGCCCTGCTCTGGACCAGCCTCTTCCAGCGTCTCGATCCCATCGACATCGAGGCGATGCTGGAAGCGCATCTGACCCTTCTGATAAAGGCGCTGAAAGGGCATCCGTCATGAAGACCGCGCGGCTCGTCGTCCTGGCCGTGCTGCTTATTGCGGGCGGAGCCGCCGCCTGGTTCTTCTGGCCCCGGTCGGATGATGGCATCCGCTTCCAGGGCTATGTCGAAGGCTATCTCGTCTTCATGGCCCCCGAGGACGGGGGGCGCATCGAGGAACTGGCCGTCGATTCCAGCGATCGCGTGAAAGAAGGCGAACTCCTCTTCAGGCTCGATGCCTCGGTGCAATCCGCGCAGCGCGACGAGGCCGACGCCAAGCTCCAGCAGGCCCATGCCCAGCTCGCCAATCTGCGGGCGGCGCTCCAGCGCCCCGAAGAGATCGCCGTTCTCGAAGCGCAGGAGGAACGCGCAAGGGCGCAGCTCGACCTGTCGCAGGCGGAACTCGACCGGCAGAAAACCCTGTTCGAGCGCGGTATTGCCGCGAAGGCGCAATACGATCAGGCGAGGACCGCCTTCGAGCGGGACAAGGCCGCGCTGGCCGAGGTGCAGCGGCAGATCCAGGCCGGGCAGATCGCCGGGCGGTCGGCGGAAATCGCCGCCGCGGAAGCGGCCGTGCAGGCAAACGAGGCTGCCCTGATGCAGGCGGAAACCCGCCTCGCCAAACGCCGGGTGAAAGCGCCGTCCGTTGCCCAGGTGCAGGACGTCTACTTCCGCGCGGGCGAGACGGTGAATGCGGGCCAGCCGGTGCTGGCGCTCCTGCCGCCGGCCAACCGCCGCATCCGCTTCTACGTGCCCGAGCCCCTGCTCGCCACCATCGCGCTCGGACAGGTCGTCGGCCTCTCCTGCGACAGCTGCAAGGACGGGCTCCAGGCCCGCATCAGCTTCATCTCCAGCGAAGCCGAGTTCACGCCGCCCGTGATCTTCAGCGAGCAGGAACGGGCGAAGCTCGTGTTCCGCGTCGAGGCGCGCCCCCTGGACGGAATCGACCTGCCCATAGGCCTGCCGGTGACCGTCATCCCGGCAGAACCGGGACCGTCGTCATGACCCCGGATGCCGCCTCGCCCCCTCCCGTCGCGGCGGAACCCGAGATCGTCATCGATGTCGAGGGACTTACTAAATCCTTCGGCGGGCGTCCCGTCGTGAAGAACCTCTCCATGCAGGTCCGGCGCGGCCTGATCTACGGCTTTCTCGGCCCCAACGGCAGCGGCAAGACCACGACCATCCGCATGCTGTGCGGGCTGCTGACGCCCGACAGCGGGCACGGCACCTGCCTCGGCTACGACATCCTCACGCAATCGGCCGAGATCAAGCGCCACGTGGGATACATGACGCAGAAATTCTCGCTCTATGCGGACCTGTCGATCCGCGAGAACCTCGAATTCGTGGCCAGAATCTACAATCTCGACGATCCGCGAAAGGCTGCGCGCGACGCCATCCGGCGGCTCGGCCTGGACAACCGCGCCGAGCAGCTCGCGGGCGAATTGTCGGGCGGCTGGAAGCAGCGCCTGGCGCTCGGCGCGTGCATTCTGCCCGAGCCGCAGCTTCTCCTCCTCGACG
>JAEWKH010000153.1 GCA_023386155.1 Pseudomonadota bacterium | reverse complement strand
GTTCGCACCTGTGACCGTGACCGTGATGATCTGGGTCGCGGAGCCGTCGAGCGACATGACGGTCAGGGTCTGCTCGACTTCCTCACCTTCCGCAAGCGCCTGAGCGGCGTCATTGTTGAGGGTGAAGCTCCAAGCACCAGTCTCATGGTTGAAGGTGAATGTGCCGTAGTCCGTCACCAGAGCGTCGTCGTCGACAGCCTGGAAAACGGCCTCGCCTGCATCGGCGTCCGCAATCGTGAGAGTGCCGGAAACGCTCGTCTCGGCGCCGTCCTCGCTCAGCGCGCCGGTGGTGACGCCGGTGATAGTGGCATCAGAAGCCATAATAATCCCCCATAGCTTACCGCCGGTAAGCTTGCTTATGCCCGTGCCGCCGCCTGGACGGCCTATAAGGCTCTGTGAGTTTTCATTTGCCCTGCCGCTTGCAGCCACGCGGTGAGAGGGCGTCTTGTGGCGTTATATCGGATAAAGGCTCACAGCTGCGGCTGTATACTATCCGTTTATATAGGATATAACGTTTATATCCATATTGAAAGGTCGCCACCCTGTAGAGGTTGCGTTTCGGTTGCAGGGGTCCCCTGAAACTCCCAGAGCATCGTACGGAAAAGTGGATCCGGTTTTCACTGGCGTGGCCCTTCGGACCCGGATCAACGATACTCTGGAACTGCTTTCCCTTGCGTGGAGTCCGCTCGCTTCCCCGGCCTGCCGTCCCGCTTCCCCGAGTGGGCGTGGCGCCTGCTACGGGCGGCCCGTCCGCCCAAGCAGGCGCTCGGCCCGCAACAGGTGCGGGCGGTCGAGCATCTCGCCGTCGACCCCGACGACGCCTGCTCCCGGATTGGCCTTGAAGGCCTCGATCACGGCCCGTGCCCGCCCGATGGCCTCCGGAGAGGGGGTGAAGGCCTCGTTGATCACCGGCACCTGCGCCGGATGGATCGCCATCTTGGCGACGAAGCCGTCGCGCCGCGCCGTCCGGCATTCGGCCTCGAGGCCGGCCATGTCGCGGAAATTGGTGAAGACGGAATCGACCGCGTCGACCCCGGCCGCCGCAGCCCCCAGCAGGGTGAGCGAGCGCGCCAGCCGGTACGGGTCCGTATAGGCGCCGTCCTCTCCGCGGTTGGTTTCGGCGCCGAGATCGGCCGACAGGTCCTCGCCGCCCCAGGTCAGGCCCATGAGGCGATGGCTCGCGCCCGCGAAGGTGCCGAGCGCGAAGACCCCGGCGGCGTTCTCCGTCGCGATGGCGAGGATGCGGGTGGCGCCGTCCCCGAGGCCGAACTCCGCCTCCCGCACCGCTAGCTTGGCGCCGAGATGGGCCACGTCCGCGCCGCCGACGGATTTCGGGAGCACGATGCCGTCGGGAGCGGACCGCATCACGCCGTCGAGATCCATATCGATGAGGCCCGTCGTCAGTCCGTTGACGCGGACGAAGAGGCGGGGACGATCCGCGTCCTTGCCCCGCTCGGAGAGAAAAGTGGCGGTGATGCGCCGGGCCTCGTCCTTGGCGTCGAGCGCGACCGAATCCTCCAGGTCGATGAGGAGCACGTCCGCTCCCGAATTCATGCCTTTCTCGAGCTTCTTCGGGCTGTCGCCCGGCACGAAAAGCAGCGAACGCATCAGGCGCTCCTCTTGCGCATGAAGGCCTGCCGGCGGCATTCGGCGACGAGGGTGCCGTCCTGCTTGTAGGCGCGGTGGATGAACTCGACGATGCCCGCATCGGGCCGGGACTTGGACTCGCGCTTGGCGACGATTTCCGTCGTTGCGTTGATCGTGTCGCCTTCGAAGAGCGGCGCGGGGAATTTCACGTCCGTCATGCCGAGATTGGCGATGGTCGTGCCGACCGTGGTGTCGTTGACCGAGATGCCGATCAGGAGCCCCAGCGTGAACAGGGAATTCATGAGCGGCTTGCCCCATTCCGTCTCTGTGGCGCAGAAATGCGCGTCGATATGGAGCGGCTGCGGGTTCAGCGTCATGTTGGAGAACAGCATGTTGTCCATTTGAGTCACCGTCCTGGTCAGGCGGTGCATGATGGTCGCGCCGACGACGAAGTCCTCGAAATAGAGGCCGCCCCTGGGATGCCTGTTCTCATCGTTCATGACCTTGCCTCATCGTTCTCGGCGGCATGGTGGAATCCACGCCTGCCTCTGCTGCCGTCAATAGCCGAATTGCTCCCGCAGGATCCGTTCGTCCAAGCTGTGGCCGGGATCGTGCAGCATCACGAGATCGACACTGCGATCCATGGAGACGTGGACGTGGGAGACGTTGCGGAATTCCGTGTGGTCGGCCACCGCGCTGACCGGGCGGTTCTCGGCCTCCAGAACCTCGATCTGGATCTTGGCGTGATCGGGCAGAAGCGCTCCGCGCCAGCGCCGGGGGCGGAAGGCCGAGATCGGGGTCAGGGCCAGGAGCGGCGCGTTGAGCGGCAGGATCGTCCCGCCGACCGAGAGGTTGTAGGCGGTCGACCCGGCGGGCGTCGACACCAGGATGCCGTCGGCGATGAGCTCGGGGATCCGCACATGCGAATCGACGCTCACGCGCAGCTTCCCGGCCTGGTAGGTCTGCCGGAACATGGCGACTTCGTTGATGGCGCGGGCCGTGTGGGCGACGCCGTGCACGTCCCAGGCCACCATCAGCAGGGGATGCACGATGCTGCGCTCGGCCTCTTCCAGCCGCTCGAACAGGTCCTCCTCCTGGAAATCGTTCATCAGGAAGCCGACCGTGCCCTTGTTCATGCCGTAAATGGGCTTGGACGTTCCCATGAACCTGTGGAGGCTCTGGAGCATCAGGCCGTCGCCGCCGAGCGCCACGATGGCATCGGCCGCCTCGGGGGCGACATTGGGGTAGAGGCCCTGCAGGGTCTTCAGCGCGTCCTGGGCGTCAGGCGCGGCGCTGGCGACGAATGCGATGGTGTTGAAACGTCGGGCCATGCCCAGTTACCCTCGTGGCGTCCGATCGGATGCGGAGGAAAGGCATAGCATGGATCGCCCGCTTCTCGTCTATACGACCTTTCCCGATGTGGACATCGCCCTGTCGGTCGGCGAGACCCTCGTCCGGGACCGGCTGATCGCCTGCATCAACGTGCTGCCGGGCATGCGCTCCGTTTATGCCTGGAATGGCGGCATCGAGCGGGGGCAGGAGGCGGTCGCCATCCTGAAGACCGTCAAGGGTCTCCAGGATGAGGTGCATCGGGCCCTCAGGGAGAGGCATCCCTATGAGACGCCGGTCATCCTCTTCATCGAGCCGACCGGCGCGGATGCGGCCACCCTGGAGTGGCTGTTCACGGAGACAGCTGGAAGCCGGCCCTAAACGGCCGGGCTCCACTGCACCGGTACGAAGCGGAAGCCGTTGCCGTCCTTCGCGATATGGCCAGTCGCCGGGAAGGGCGCGTGATAG
Source organism: Pseudomonadota bacterium (assembly GCA_023386155.1). Lineage (GTDB taxonomy): Bacteria > Pseudomonadota > Alphaproteobacteria > Rhizobiales > Beijerinckiaceae > Microvirga. The sequence continues at coordinate 7,237 of JAEWKH010000153.1, read as the reverse complement.
AACGCGACCTGCGCCCGTTCGGATGCGGCCATGTCCAGCATCCTGCGGCGGGTGGCACGGGCCTGGTCGGCGTCCATGTCGAAAATGGCCGACCAGTCCGGATTGCGGACGAACAGGGCCGGATGGTTCGCCGTGTCCGACAGGATCAGCAACTGGCCCGAGCCCGAGGTGAGCATGAAGGCGGTGTGGCCCGGCGTATGGCCCGGCGCGGCGATGCTCGTGAGACCCGGCACGATTTCCTTGTCCATCTCATATTGCTTCACGTCCTTGGCGATGGGGCCGAACACGCGGCGGGCGCCCTGGAAGCCGCCCCTTGCGCCTTCCGGAGCCTGGTTCATGCGGGCATCGTCCATCCAGAAGGCCCATTCGGCGGCCGGCACCATGACCTCGGCATTCGGGAAGACGGCGGTGCCGTCCTTGCGGCGAAGGCCGTTGATGTGGTCGCCGTGGAAGTGGCTGATGACGACGGTATTCACCTGCGACGGGTCGAACCCGGCCGCGCGGAAGTTCTCCATCCAGCGGCCCGTCGTGGGAGCGCCCATGTCCCCATTGCCGGTATCGATGATCGTCAACCGGTCGCCGTTCCTGATCACGAGGCCGTTGAAGGTGTTCTGGATGGTGTCCTGGGGCAGGAACGCCTCGCGGGCGGCCTGCTGGACGGCCGGGAGCTCCGCGTTGCGGATGAAGCCCTCGAGAGGACGGGGCGCGGAGCCGTCGTTGATGGCCGTCACCTCGATGTCGCCGACCTTGTAGCGATAGAAGCCGGGCGCCTGGCGGCTGCCGGATCCCTGCGCCGGGGCTGGGGTCGAAGCGGCCGTCTGGGCCGAGGCGGGGGCTACGAGGGGAGCGGCGGCGAGGGCGGTGCTGGCGAGAACGGTGCGGCGTGTGATCGTCATGGGCGTCTCCTAGAGCATCGGACCCAAAGTGGACCCCACTTTTGGGATCCATTCGATGCTCATCTTCTGAGCTGGCGCATCATACGGGCGGAAAACCGGCCTCCACTTTTCACTGACGTGGCCCTCCGGGTCCGCAGGATGCGCTGGCATGGGAACAGGAGCCTAGAATGGCTACGTTGGGAGACAAGGGAACCGCCTTTCACAAGTCAGCGAGTGGCTTTGCCGTCTCGGTGCGCCTGGGAGAGGTGATGCAGGGCGATGCCGCTCGTGGTCGCCACGTTCAGGGAATCGAAGCCGCCGCTCATGGGGATGGACACGGTCCTGGTCTGCGCCAGCAGTTCCGGAGGCAGGCCGGGGCCCTCGGCCCCGAGGAGCAGGGCCGTTCGTCGGGAAGGCCGGACCTGGGAGAGAACCTCCTGCCCGGACGGCGACAGGGCGATCACGTCGAAGGAGGCCGCCCGGAGGGCCTGCACCATGGCATCGGCCGAAGGGGCCCGGGTGAAGGGCACGACCAGGGCTCCCCCGACAGAAACGCGAACGGCCTTGCGATAGAGCGGGTCGCAGGTCTCCTGGTCGAGCAGGACGGCTCCAGCGCCGAAGGCCGCCGCATTGCGGAAGATTCCCCCGACATTGTCATGGTTCGCCAGGCCGACCAAGCCGACCACGAGCGCCTCCTCGGGCATTCGTGACAGCAGTTCCTCGACCGGCGGCAGGGGAGCCCGATGGGCGACGGCCAGGACGCCCCTGTGAATGGGAAACCCCACGATGGCATCCATGACGGCCCGGTTCGCCGCGTAGACCGGCACCTCGGGTGGAAGAAGGCCTAGCGCATCGCCCAGGGCGTCCAGGCGGCTTTCCGCCAGCAGCAGGGACTCGACCTGAAAGCGGGGCTGCTTCAGGAGAACCCGGAGAACCACCTCTCCTTCCGCGATGAAGCGATTCTGGCGGCCGACGAGATCGCGCTCCCGGACGGCACGATAGGCTTCGATCCGGGGGTCGTCGGGGTCTGAAACGGCAATCGGCATGGGATTCCTGGAGGCTGGAGCGGCTTGGCTTTCCTGCCTGTCTAATCCCGACAGGTTCCTTTGCCTATGCACGGCCTCTCCGGGAACGACGACTTTGCAATCCGGTCGGCCCCGAGTGAGAATCAGGCCGCCCATGAAAACTGGGGCAAGGAACAAATCCGTTAGCGGCGCCTGGGTCGGCGCGCATTTTTCCGTACCGTCCCGACGGAGGACCATGCATCAAAGCTTGGACCTGAAGACGCTCCTCGCTGGCTTCTCCGAGCATGAATCCGAGCCGCCGCGAGCCGATCCGGCGAGCTCCTTCGACAGGCGGCTCGATATGGCTCCGGCAAGGATCGCGGAGGCCACCGCGGCCGAGCCCATCACGTTCAGCAGGAAGATCTCCATATTGCGCCTCCATGAGGGCATGGGGCGCATCGTACGCGGCATTGCTGAAAGCCGGGATTGGGGAGGCGGGCTACCCCGGGCGATCACCATGGGCTCCATCGGGAGGATGCACGCAGCTCGCCCGCGCCCGGTGATCAACACGATTTGGAAAAGCATGCCGCAGTCGAGAAATGGCAGCGGGCTCTATCGCTCGGGAAGAGTGGTGCCGGTGGAGAGGATCGAACTCCCGACCTTCGGTTTACAAAACCGCTGCACTACCGCTGTGCTACACCGGCTGACCCACGGAGGCTCAGGTAGCAGCCCATGGGGCGGGACGCAAGTTCCACACAAACGTAAATATTAAGTGTCCTGGCGCACCGAAACCAACCCTGAATTCTGGAATTGTCCAGAAAACCCGATCATGGAGTTGGTGCGATGAAGGCCTCGGAGGCTTCTGTCCGGAAAAAGTTTTCGCCGCTTGGCGGCGGTCTCAAGATTGTTGGCGTCCTGGCGATTGCCTTTGGCTTCAGTCTCGCTGCGGAGCGCACCGATGCCGCTCATGCGGGGCATGCCGCGGCGGTCAAGCCGGTCAAGGAATCCGTGACCTCGGTCGCGGCCAAGGACGACGTGGAGACGACGTCGTCAATCGAGGCGAGCCCCACGAACGACGCGCCTTGCGCCATTTCCCGCAAACGGCTCTTCGTGGAAGGCGAAGGCTGGATCGTCCGCCGCGTGCCGACCTGCTACTGAACGGCGGCCTCGTCGGGCGCCGGAATGAAAAGCCCCGCCGTGAGGCGGGGCTTTCCTGTGACGGCCGTTCGGAGGTTCAGCGCCTGGCGCCAGCGCCTTCGAAGGTCATGATATCCCGGTCCTTGGTCTCCGGCACGAAGAGGAGGCCGACCACGAAAGTCACCAGGGCGATCACGATCGGGTACCAGAGGCCGAAGTAGATATCGCCGGTAGCCGCCACCATCGCGAAGGCGGTAGGAGGCAGGAGGCCGCCGAACCAGCCGTTGGCAATGTGGTAGGGCAGGGACATCGCGGTGTAGCGGATACGGGTGGGGAAGAACTCCACCAGGGCTGCCGCGATCGGGCCGTAGACCATCGTGACGTAGATCACGAGAACCCACAGGATGGCGATGGCTTTCAGGGCCTGAGGATTGCCGAGGGCGTCGAAGAAGCCGTTCACCTTCAGGATGCTCGGGTCGCCAGCCTTCGGATAGCCGACCTCGGTAGCCGCTGCGGTGAAGGCCGTAATATTGGCCGGAATGGCCGGAGCGATAGGCACTTCCTTGCCGTTGAAGGTCACCTTCGGCTCGGCGCCGGCGGCAGCCGGGACGAGCTCGTACTTGACCGCCGAACGGGCGAGAGCCACACGGGCAATGTCGCACTTTGCAGTGAAGGTGCGGATGCCGACCGGATCGAACACCGAGCCGCAGGAGGCCGGATCGGCCACAACCTGAACCTTTGCCGTTTCCAGAGCCTGATTCAAGTTCGGGCTAGCGACGTTCGTGAGGGCGCCGAAGAGCGGGAAGTAGGTGATCGCCGCGATCATGCAGCCGCCGAGAATCACCGGCTTGCGGCCGATCTTGTCGGAGAGGATGCCGAACACGATGAAGCCGCCGGTGCCGAGGATCAGCGACCAGGCGATCAGCACGTTGGAGGTGAGCAGGTCGACCTTCAGGATGCTCTGGAGGAAGAACAGGGCGTAGAACTGGCCCGTGTACCACACCACAGCCTGACCGATGGCGAGACCGACAAGGGCGATGAGTACCATCTTCACGTTGGCCCATTGTCCAAAAGCTTCCTTCAACGGAGCCTTCGACTGCGTGCCCTCTTCCTTCATCTTCTTGAAGGCCGGGGATTCCTGCATCTGCAGACGAATCCAGACCGAGATGCCGAGCAGAACCACCGAGAGGAGGAACGGGATGCGCCAGCCGGCAATCGGCCAGCCTTCGCCGGTTTGGAAGCCCGCTTCACCCATCCAGGTGCGGAGGACGAGGATGACGGCCAGGGACAGCAAAAGGCCGACGGTGGCCGTCGTCTGAATGAAGCTGGTGTAGAAGCCGCGACGGCCAACGGGGGCGTGCTCGGCCACGTAGACCGCAGCACCGCCGTATTCGCCGCCGAGCGCCAGGCCCTGGAGCATGCGCAGTGCGATCAGGATCACCGGTGCGATCCAGCCGATCTGGTTGTAGCTGGGCAGCAGGCCGACCAGGAAGGTCGAGAAGCCCATGATCAGGATCGTGATCAGGAAGGTGTACTTGCGGCCAACGAGGTCGCCGATGCGGCCGAAGAAGATCGCGCCGAACGGTCGGACCAGGAAGCCCGCCGCGAAGGCGAGGAGGGCGAAGACGTTACGGGTCGTCACGTCGAAGGCGGAGAAGAACTGCGCGCCGATGATCGTGGCGAGTGAGCCGTAGAGATAGAAGTCGTACCATTCGAAGACGGTACCGAGGGAGGAGGCCAGAATGACCTTCTTTTCCTCCCGCGTCATCGGCCGCGCTGCGGCAGCCGAATGAGGCGTGGTAGCTGCTGTTGCCATAGGGTTCCCTTCCATTCATTGCCCGGTGATCCGGGTTCTGAGCCGCAAGCCGGTCCAGGCTTGGGCCGCGGCGTCGTGGCTGCGCACGGCAGCCAAGAATCCAACGGATGGGAAGCTACCTCCGGCCTTCCTTTCCACAATTCACAATTGGTATTTGCGACTTCCGTCTAAGAAGCTGTACGACGAATGAGATTTTTCAGTCGTTGCAAGCATTTAGCGGATTTGCGGGCGTCACTTCCGGACGCCCCTGGAAGCCCCTTTGACCACAGCATAAAGGCTTATGGCGGCGGCATTGGAGACGTTCAGGCTTTTGATGGCCCCGGGCATGTCGAGTCGGCCGATGACGTCGCAGCATTCGCGGGTCCTCTGGCGCAGCCCCTTGCCCTCGGATCCGAGCACGAGAATGACCGGCAGGGCGATCTCGACCTCGTCCAGGTTGGCGTCCCCCGACGAATCGAGCCCGATTCGCTGGAAGCCCCGCTCGCCGAGCGCCGTCAGCGTGTCGCCGAGGTTGCGCACGATCATGAACGGGACGTGTTCGAGGCCGCCCGACGCCGATTTGGCTAGGACGCCCGTGGCGGCCGGGCTGTGCCGGGCCGTCGTGATGATGGCCTCCACGTCGAAGGCCGCGGCCGTGCGCACGATGGCGCCGACATTGTGGGGATCGGTGATCTGGTCGAGGGCCAGGACAACGCGCTTGCCGCTCAGCGTGTCGACCGACGGAGAGGGCAGGGGATCGGCTTCGGCGTAAAGGCCCTGATGCACCGCGTCCGGCTCCAGGAGGCGGTTGATCTCGTCCGGACGGACGATCTCAGGTTCGACAGGCAGGGGAGCATCCAGCTCCTCGCTCAGGCGCCGGGCGGAGTTCTCCGTGGCCAGGAGGCGGCGAATCGTTCGCTTGCCGTTGCGCAAGGCTTCCGCGACGGGATGCCAGCCATACAGGATGGTGGTGTCGATCTCGAAGTTCGGCCGTCTGGCCTGGGAGTCGCGGCGACCGGATTTCCCGTGAGGGCGCTGGAATCTCGGCTTGCGGGAGTGGGTGGGGCGGTCGCTCATGGGCTTTGGATCTCATATGGTGAGAAGGCGCCATAGCACAGAGCGGGCCCGTTCACGACCCTTCCCATTTCGTTGCGCTTTGAGGTTGACACCGGCCATGCGGGTCACCATAAGAGCGCCACGGAGCGCTCAGCCACGCCGGGCGCTCCGCAGAACAGCCTCGGCGTTTTGCGTTCGGGTTGGGTCTCAAGGGGGAATGTCCCGAGCGGCAAAGGGGGCGGACTGTAAATCCGCTGGCTATGCCTTCGTAGGTTCGAGTCCTACTTCCCCCACCACCCAATCAGAAGGGCATGCGGGTGTAGCTCAATGGTAGAGCAGCAGCCTTCCAAGCTGAATACGAGGGTTCGATTCCCTTCACCCGCTCCACCCTTTCCGCTTCCAGCTTGAATTTTTTCTCTATGTAACGTAGTTGCGCGCCCGGTTTGCCGAAAGCTGGGGTTGTGCCTATGTATCTCCGTTCCGCCGTTCTCGTTGTCCTCGGGCTGCTGTTATGCGGATGCGTAACGGCATCGAACTCGCTTGCGCCCGATCAGGTGGCGGCGATGCGGCTTCGATCCGTATCGGTTGCATTTCCTCCCAATGCGCGAATCTGGTGGGGCGACGGAGAGCGTGCCTTCGCGGCATCGAAGGGTTTGTCCGTTCTCGAGGCGGAGGAAGCGGCCAAGACGGAGGAGGGGCGGGCCTATCTCCGCAGGACGATCACGGCGAAACTTGCTCAAGCCTTTGAAGCCGCCCTGAAAAACGAGCTTCTCGGCACCCGCCCGGTCAGGCTTGAAATCAGCGTGAAGGATCTCGAAATAGCATCTGCGGCACAGCGTATCCTCATCGGAGGGCATCACCGGCTCACGGCGGATGTGAACCTTATCGATGCTCGTACGGGCGCCGTTGTCTTGGCTTTCTCTGAGCAAAATGCCATAGCTCGGGCGGGTCAGGGAATTGGTGGTGTACTCCTTGACAATGCCTTTCTGGGAGACCCGATCGATCGGGTCATCCAAAACTATGCGACCCAATATCGAAATTGGCTCTTGCGAAAATAGCGCAACCGCAATATCGGGACGCCCTGGGTTTTTTGTTCCTGGCCTATGTAAGGTAGAAATCAATGGCGAAGGAAAAGTTTCAGCGGACTAAGCCGCACTGCAACATTGGGACGATTGGTCACGTGGACCATGGCAAGACGTCTCTGACGGCGGCGATCACGAAGGTCCTGGCGGAGTCCGGCGGGGCGACGTTTACGGCGTACGACCAGATCGACAAGGCGCCGGAAGAGAAGGCGCGCGGCATCACGATCTCGACCGCGCACGTGGAGTACGAGACCACGAACCGGCACTATGCCCACGTGGACTGCCCCG
>JAEWKH010000089.1 GCA_023386155.1 Pseudomonadota bacterium | reverse complement strand
CCTCGACGAGACCAACGGCCTGCCGGCGGAGGTCGCGGTGGTCGAGCCGACCGGATCGGAGACGCAGGTCTTCGCCAAGTTCGGCGGCGCCGATGTGGTCGGCGTGTTCCGCGAGCGCGTCAACGCCGAGCCCGGCCAGCAGATCCGCGTCACGCCCGACCCGAGGCTCGTGCATCTCTTCGACGAGCAGACCGGCAAGCGCCTCTGATCTGATCCAGGACGGCAGCAGGGGCGGCCCGCATGCGCGCAGCCGCCTTTTCGTTGCTCGCGGGACCGCGCCGCGGTCCCGGAACGACAAGGGTGAAACTCACCCCCTGAGGAAGATCAGCGTCAGCAGCAGGAAGGTCGGGATCAGGATGGCGCCCGACCAGACGAGATAGCCGAAGAAGCTCGGCATCTTCACGCCGCCTTCGCGGGCAATCGCATAGACCATGAAGTTGGGCGCGTTGCCGATATAGGAGTTGGCGCCCATGAACACGGCACCGGCCGAGATCGCCGTGAGCGTCAGCGCGCCCGTCGTCATGAGCTTCTGCGGGTCGCCGCCGGCGAGCTCGAAGAACACGAGATAGGTGGGCGCATTGTCCAGGAACGACGAGAGGCCGCCGGTGAGCCAGAAATAGGCGGCGTTGTTGGCGCTGCCGTCCGGGTTCGTCACGAGCGCGACGAGCGGCGCGAAGGCTCCGTCCGCGCCGGCCTTCAGCATGGCGAGAACCGGAATGATGGCGATGAAGATTCCGGCGAAGAGCTTCGCCACCTCGTTGATCGGCCCCCAGGAGAAGCCGTTCTCGATCCGGTTGGCCTTCGGCGTGGCCTTCAGGGAAACGACGGTCACCACGATCATGATGAGGTCGCGCAGCGCATTGGCGAGCTCGACCTCCGCGCCGAGCACGGTGACGCGGCCGAGATCCACCGTGGCGCTCATGAGGATGGCCGCGATGATGATGAGGATCAGCAGGAAGTTGATGCCGCCCGTGACGCGCACCGGATTGTCCGGCGTCGGATCGGGGCGGACGCGGCCTTCCTTCCTGTAGATCGCGAGATCGATGACGAAGAAAAGGGCGAGTAGGATGCCGCTCGCGAAAATCGTTTCGGGGAGGAGATGCGTGGTGGTCCAGAAGAAGTCGACGCCGCGCAGGAAGCCCAGGAAGAGCGGCGGATCGCCGAGCGGCGTGAGCGAGCCGCCGATATTCGACACCAGGAAGATGAAGAACACGATCACGTGGACGTTGTGCCGCCGGTCGTCATTGGCGCGCATGACCGGCCGGATCATCACCATGGAGGCGCCCGTGGTGCCGATGAAGCTCGCGAGCACGGTGCCGATGCCGAGGAGCATCGTGTTGGTGACCGGCGCGCCATGGATGTTGCCGCGCACGAGAATGCCGCCCGCCACCGTGAAGAGCGCCAGCAGCAGCAGGATGAACGGGATGTATTCGAGCAGCGCCGTGTGCGCAAGGGCATGGATCGCCGTCGTCGGCCCGAAGGCGACCGCCATCGGGATCAGCACGAGGAGCCCCCAGGCCGCCGCGATCTTGCCCTGGTGATGCTCCCAGAAATGGGGGGCCAGCAGCGGAAACAGGGCGATGGACAGGAGAATGCCCGCGAACGGCAGGGCCCAGGCGAAGCCGAGGCTCGCCCCGTCGAACTCCGCCGCGAAGGCGGCCTGTGGCAGAAGGGTCAGCGCGGCGGCCGGCGCCAGGCGCGAGAGGCGAAGCATGTGTCTGGTCCCCAGGCCGGCCCGGCCGGCTCGTTCTTGGATGATTGCCGACGCTTTTATGGGAAGAGGCCGGGGGTCGCAACGGGAAGCGCCGGCCCGGAGACGGCATCGGATCAGGCCCCAAAAGCGGACACTATTTTGGGAATCGATCCTCGGGCCGTTAACCGGCTATTCACCATGAGCCGAAGATAGTACAACATCACTGCAAGGTTCGATGGGCTAAGGGGTTGCCGTAGACCGATGTGCCGCTTTCTCGCCTACAGGGGAGAGCCGATCTTCCTCGACGAACTCGTCTGCGCCCCGGCCCATTCCCTGGTCCACCAGTCGCTGCACGCGGTCGAGGCCAAGACCGGCACGAACGGGGACGGGTTCGGCATCGGCTGGTACGGGGAGCGCCATGAGCCGGGGGTATACCGGGAGGTCCGCCCCGCCTGGTCCGACGAGAACCTGAGGAGCCTGTGCGAGCAGGTGCGCTCGAAGCTCTTCTTCGCCCATGTGCGCGCCTCCACGGGCACCTCGACCACCCGGGCCAATTGCCATCCCTTCACCCATGGCCGCTTCCTCTTCATGCATAACGGCCAGATCGGCGGCTACGGGCGCATCAAGCGCCGGCTGGAGGCCTTCATCCCGGACGAGCTCTACGACCGGCGCCTCGGCACCACCGATTCGGAGGCGCTTTTCCTCCTCGCCCTCGCCAATGGATTGCCGGATGATCCCGTCACCGCCATGGCCAGGACCCTCAAGCAGGTGCGCGGCCTGATGGACGAGGCCGGCATCGAGGAAGCCCTGCGCTTCACCGCCGCCTTCACCGATGGCGAGAGCCTGTGGGCCTATCGCTGGGCCTGCGACGCCAAGCCGCCGACCCTCTATTTCCGCGAGGACGAGGGCAACCTGCTCGTGGTCTCCGAGCCCATCGACGACAAGACCCGGGGCTGGCGGGAAGTGCCGAAGGGCTGCAGCCTCGTCGCCACGGCGGGCAGCGTCACGGTCGAGTGCCTGAACGAGGCCATGGGTCGCCTTGCGGCGTAGCGGCGCGCAGGATCGTCCTCAGTATCTCGCTCGTCATTCGATATGAGGCTCCGACCCTCCTCCCCACGTTTCATGAGCCAGACTTTCACGAATTCAGGCTGTCGGCCGGCCGGGAGATCAGGGTCATCAGGGCGCCCTTGAGGGCCTCCATCTGGAGCTCGGTCTCGGTCCGGGCGTTTTCGGCATCCGGATCCGCGAGGGCCCGCAGGCGCGCATTCTCCGCGGCGAGCCGGTCGTTCTCGGCCATGAGGATCGCGATCTTCTCCTCGGCGATCCGAAGGCGGGCCTGAACCTCGTTCCGCTCCTGCTCGCGCAATTGCGCGCGGTCGCGCCAGAGGCGGATCGCAACGCCCTCGGTCTCGTCATTCATGGCCTGCTCCTGGTCGTTCCCCAAGATCGAGGGGCAGAGTGGAAGAATTGAGGCATGGCCCCATCCATTCCTGCCGATCGTTAAAAAGCTCTTACCCGTCCAGCTCGGGATAGCGGCGGAAGATGCCCTCCTCGTTGAAGGGGATCCGCCGGGGGCTGTCGAGATAGGCTTTGATCCGCGGCCGCCGCGCGACGGCCGCATGCAGGGCGGCGATGCGCGGGGTCTCCGCCAGGGCGCGCTTCGTGGCCTTGGGGAAGGCATAGGCCAGCCCCTCGACGAGCTGGAACAGGGAGAGGTCGGCATAGGTGAGGCTACGGCCGACGAGATGCCCGTCGCCGGCAGGATTGCGGGCGAGGATCGTGTCGAACCAGTCCAGGAATTTCGGGATCCGGTTGTCGCGGAACTCCTGCGCGCGCCGGAGCGCCTCCGCCGTCTGGTCCTCGTAAGTGAGGCTGACCGCCACCGGGTGGTGCGTGTCGTGCGCCTCGGCGACGATGTCCGCGATGGTGAGCTGGATCTGGTGCGTCCACAGCCCGCCAGCCGGGTCCTTGGGTGCAAGGCCATGCTGCGCCCCGAGATAGAGCAGGATGGCGGCGGTCTGGCCGATGATCGTCCCGCCGTCCTTGAGGAAGGGCGGCGCGAAGGGCGGGTGCTCCGCCCGGTCCATCATCCGCATCATCGCGGCGAGCCCCTCCGGCTCCCGCGCCACGTCGACATAATCGGCCCCCGCCTCCTCGAGCGCCAGCCGCACGAATTCGCCGCGTCCCTGGATCGTGGGCCAGTAGTAGAGTTCGTAGGGCATGGGGACTCCTCCTGTCGCATCTCATCGGAGAACACATGGGCTCCTCAGAACGCTCTGCCAGGGTTCGGCCCGGAGAGAGCCCCCTCATCGTCACCTCGGTTCATGCGCCAGCTGGATGAGATCCTCTCCGTCCAGGCGGAGGTGACGATGAAAGAGATCGCGCATTCCGATCGATTCGTAGAACCGGATCGCCGGCCGCCCTTCCTCGACGAACAGCTCGATGCGGACCCAGCCGCGTTCCGCCGCAATCCTGGCAACGGCGGACATCAGCGCCCGCGCCGCTCCGGAGCGTCGATGATCGGGGGTCACGTAAAGAGCATGAACGATCCCCATGGGTTTCCCGCGCCAGCCTGCATAACCCCGGAAGAACGAGATGAAGCCGACGGGCTGGCCCTGACGCTCGGCAATCAGAGCCTCGAACAAAGGATCAGGCCCGAAGCCGTCCTGCCGGATCCGGTGCGGCGAAGTCCAGGGAACGTGTCCGGGCAGATGATCCTCGATCAGTCCGGCCATGAGGGTGAAAAGTGTTTCTGCGTCTTCGGCGGTCGCGTGACGAACGAGGATGTCTGTCATGGCAGAGAATGATATTGAGCGGCAAGGTTCATCCTACCGAAGCAGGACCGATCCGGCATTGTTCAAAGCGAAAAAGGGCGCCCCGTTTCGCAGGGCGCCCTTGCAGGTGGGATCCGGCCTGTGAGGGACAGGCCGGGCTCCGGTCAGATCACGAAGAAGTCGCTGATCTTGATCGCGGGCTTGTGATCGAACGTGGCGATCTTGATTTGCGCAGTACCGCCGGCGCCGTCCTTGTCGTAGTAAAGAATGCCCTTCTTCTTGTCGTAGATAAAGCGGTCGTCCTTGTCGTGCGCCTTCGCGCCCGCGTAGAAGTACTTGCTCGCCATCTTCTTCGGATTGCTGGCCGTGCCGGAGCCGACCTTGAAGTACTTGTTCTCCACATAGATCGAGTCGTCGCGGGAGTTGAAGTCGGTGATCCTGTCGACATTCGTCGACTTGTTCGGCTTCTTGTCAAAGACGAAGATGTCGCGGCCCGAGCCACCCGTGAGGATGTCCTTGCCTTCCTGGCCGTAGAGCGTGTCGTTGCCCGCTCCGCCGTTCAGGATGTCGTTGCCCGCGCCGCCCTTGAGGATGTTGACGCCGTCATTGCCGATCATCGTGTTGTTGAACGCGTTGCCCGTCAGCGTGAGTCGAACCGCACCGATGCCGGTGAAGTTCTCGATCGTCGCCAGTCGTGAAATGTCGTAGTTATCGACGGCAATATATACGGTATCGACGCCCGATCCGTCTCTGACCACATCGTTCAGGTCGTCGATGTAGTACACGTCGTTCCCATCGCCGCCTTCCATCACGTCGGCACCGCCGTTGCCGTTCAGGACATCGTCGCCCGCGCCGCCGATGAGGCTATCGAACCCGTCGCCGCCGTTGAGAACGTCATTACCGGTGCCGCCGTCGAGGGTGTCGTTGCCGATGCCGCCGTTCAGGTTGTCGATTCCGTCGCCACCAGCCAGGTAGTCATTGCCGGTACCGCCATCCAGGACGTCGTTGCCCGCACCACCGTCGAGAACGTCGTCGCCGCCATTGCCATACAGGGTGTCATCCCCGCCATTGCCGGTCAGCCGGTTCGCGGCCTCGTTGCCGGTGATGATGTTGCCGAGCTCGTTGCCGGTCAGGTTGATGGCGTTTCCGCCGGTCGCGAACAGGTTCTCGATCCCGGCCAAGAGGGTGTAGGTGACAGAGGAGAAGACTTGGTCGTATCCGCCGCCGGCCTCGTTGATCACGGTGTTGGTGGCGTTGACATAATAGGTGTCGTTGCCGGCGCCACCGATCAGGGTGTCCGTCCCGGTCCCCGCGACGTCGGTGAGGGTATCGTCACCCGCGCCGCCTTCGAGGCTGTTGGCCACGGCGCTGCCGGTCAGGGTGTCGTTGAATTTCGAGCCGATGATGCGCTCGAAGTCGGTGTAGGTATCGCCGGTTGCGTCGCCCGCATAACCCTTGCCGTCTTTAAGACTGACGTGAACGCCGGCCGTGCTTTCCTTGAAGGTCAACGTATCAAAGCCGCCGGCGCCATTGAGAGTATCTTCGGCGTGTTCGGAGGGCGCATAGACGTCGTTGTGCGAGGTTCCCTGGACCTTCACTTTTGCAGTCCGGGCATCCACGATCGTGGAAGTTACGATGCTCGGCGCGCTGCCATCAGAGATGGCGGGGTCGATCCAGGACACGGAGAGGCGTCCGTCCGCCATTTCCGAGATCATAGGATCACGCTGCGAGCCGGCGGAGTCCTGAGAAGCCCGCGCGTTGACCTTGATCGGATTGCCTGCGACGCCGTCAGCACCGATAACACGGACATAGACGTCTCCGAAATCGGGACCGTCGGCTGCGATATAAACAACTGCAAAACCGCCGTTCTTGAGAGCAGTCCCACTAGCGTAGTCGAATTTGCGGTCGTCCGGTTTCGGTCCGCCAAGACTGAACACAGTCGGAGCAGCGCTCATGTCGGCCGAATCGTATATGCGTGCTTCAGTTCCTGCCGCGCCTTTGTCCACGATGACAGCGAACTTGCCGTTCGGTTGACCTGTCGCGGAATTCTTCAATCCAATGACATCGGCTCTCACGCCATCTAAGGTTATGGTCGTCGGATGTATGCCGCCATTATTGACAAGCTTGAAGGAAACCTTACCGTTAGCATCGCTTTGGTAGGAGACAACGTGCATGGTGCCTCCGAGAAATGCAACGTCGGGACGATCAACGTTGCCGGCCGTAACTTCAACGACCGCACCATTTTGAATCAGGCACACAGTCTTCGTCGAACCGATCATCTGAATGTAAGTGGTAGCCCATTGTCCCGCATTGAAATCGGCACTAGTTTGAGCACCATCGTTCATGGTGTTGGTGTTCAGCTCTGAAGCGTCACTGTCTTTATCACCGTTGAACTTGAATTTCTGATTCTTAAGAGTCCGACCTGTCGTTCCGTTGCCTTCGGTCCAGGTAATGACAAATCCGCCATCGGCGTCGTATGCAAACGCGTCAGAGAATTGCTGATTGCCTGCTGTGGGGGGGTCGACAAAACGAGTGACATTGTCAGTCGTGCCATTCCCATCATAGAGCTGGAAGGCAATCTTGTTGTTCTCGCGCCATGTCACCACATATCCGCCGGTCGCCAGCATCGTGATCGAATCATAATCGACGCTAGTTCTGTGATTGATCGTGTTCTCTGTGCCCCAAATCTTGAATGTCATCTCGATGCTCTCCTGGAAGCGAAGTGAGTTCGTCGGGGCCTGAGCCGTCGAGCGGATCTCGTGCGCAGGCGCGTGAAAGGTTTCGGCGGCCGTGGCCGCCGGTTCTTGCTTGGCGGATGAAAAATCTCTTACCTATTGCGCCGGATGCTGCCGTCATGATTGCCGCGGCGGAAGAATTCGGGGCCGCGAAATCATTGGAGCAACTTGGTTTCAAGGCTATACGGGCGGGGCCTCAGGCGAACAACTCTCCGTTCAGAGAGGTATGGCCGTAAGGGAAGCTTGCCGCGGGGCATGTTTGAGCCCGCGGTTTCGGATAAGTCTTTGCCATGACATCGGAATAGTCCCGCTGTTGCGACATTGTTGCAATAAGCGGGTCAGGAAAGCTTGGCTGTGTGCTGGAGCACATGATCCGGCCGGATGGGCCGCACCCGGCCAGGAGGGCCGCCATGATTCGACGCGCGCGAGCGCATCGTGCGAAAAAGTGGATCCGGTTTTTCGCACTCAACGATGCGCTCTCTATAGAGCGGAGCATCGGGTGAGAGGTTGCCCTCTTCGGATGGACCTCGGTACTCCTCACCCGGGCCTGACGGTCCAACCCCCTCCATAGGAGAGGTGAGCAGCTGAAAGCGCTGCGCGCTCTCGAAATCGGCCTGCGCCCGCCCCGGGGATGCCCGGGACGGGCGGGCAGGGGCGTTGCCCGTGCCGGGACGGCGCCGGGCCTATTCGGCCCTTGCGCGCACCTGGGCGAGCGGCGTGATCCTGAGGGCCATGATGCGGTTGCGCGACTTGCGCAGAACCTGGAAGCGGAAGCCGTGGAAGGTGAAGATCTGGCCCGTGTCGGGAATGGTCTGCGCTTCGTGGATGACGAGGCCCGCGATGGTGGTGGCCTCCTCGTCGGGCAGATTCCAGTCCATGGCCCGGTTGAGGTCGCGGATCGGCACGGAGCCGTCCACGTTCACCGAGCCGTTCGGCTGCGGCCGCACGCCCTGGACCGAGAGGTCGTGCTCGTCCTTGATGTCGCCGACGATCTCCTCGAGGATGTCCTCGAGGGTCACCAGGCCCATCACCTCGCCGTACTCGTCGACCACGAGGGCGAAGTGGGTCTTCTTGGCGAGAAAGGCCTTCAGCTGGTCGCGGAGCGACGTGGTGTCCGGCACGAACCAGGTTTCCAGCGCAATCGCCTCGACCTTGAGCTTGCCCGCGTCGCCGCCGACCGCATCGAGCGCCCGCAGCAGGTCCTTGGCGTGCAGCACGCCGACGATGTTCTCCTGGCTCCCGCGCCAGAGCGGCATGCGGGTATAGGGCGAGGAGAGCACCTCGCGGACGATCTCCTCCGACGACAGGTCCGCGTTGATGGTGCGCATCTTGGTGCGATGGACCATGACCTCCGAGACGGTGAGGTCCTCGAGGTCGAGCAGGCCGCCCAGCATGTCGCGCTGGACCTTCGCGACGCCGCCTTCCTTGTGCAGCAGGGCCACCTGTCCGCGGATCTCCTCGTTCGCCGAGAGGATGGGCGTGTTCGCCCCGATCCGGATCCCGAACGGGCGCAGCATGAGCCTGACGATCCGCTCGATGGCGATGGCGAGTGGCCCGATCAGAGCCACGGCCCATGTCATGGGTCGCGAGAGAGCAAGCGAGACGGTCTCGGGAGACGAGATGGCGACGGTCTTCGGCAGCACCTCGGCGAAGACGATCACCAGGATCGACATGATCACGGTGGCGTAGATCGCGCCCTCGTGGCCGAAGATCGCCACGAGCACGCTGGTGGCGAAGGCCGAGACTCCGATATTGACGATGTTGTTGCCGATCAGCACCGTGCCGATGAAGCGCTCGCGCATTTCGAGCAGGCGGTTCACCAGCCGGGCGCGCCGGTCGCCGCCCTTTTCCAGGACCAGCATGCGGGAGCGCGATGCGCCCGTGAAGGCGGTCTCGCCGGCCGAGAAGAAGGCCGAGAGCAGAAGACAGAAGACGACGACCAGGGCCGCTAACAGGAGATCGCCGGAGGATTCTTCGATCATGGCCGTGACGGTTGGAGTTCGCTTTCGAGGAAGGTGCGGACCCTGTCGGCCTCGATGCCCGGGGCGATGAAGCTCTGCCCGATGCCCCGGGCCAGGATGAAGGTCAGGGCGCCGCCCTTCACCTTCTTGTCCTGGGCCATGGCGTCGAGAAGCTCGTCCACCGTGCCGCAGCCGCCAGGGACCTGGGCGAGGCGCGTGGGGAGGCCGGCGGCCGACAGATGCGCCTCGACGCGCTCCGCATCCCCGGCCGGGCACAGGCCGAGGAAGGCGGAGAAGCGGAAGGCGAGGACGAGGCCGATGGCGACGCCCTCGCCATGGACGAGGCGGGCGGAATCGTAAGCCGTGATCCGCTCGAGCGCATGGCCGAAGGTATGGCCGAGATTGAGCAGGGCCCGGTCGCCGTTCTCGTGCTCGTCGCGCACCACCACGGCGGCCTTGGCCCGGCAGCTCTGGGCCACGGCCTCGTCCCGCTCGGACCCGCCGGCGAAGATGCCCTGCCAGTTCGCCTCGCACCAGGCGAAGAAGCGCTCGTCGTCGATGAGGCCGTATTTCGCCACCTCCGCATAGCCGGCGCGCATCTCGCGGATCGGGAGCGTGTCGAGGAGGGCGGTGTCGGCGAGCACCAGGCTCGGCTGGTGGAATGCGCCGACGAGGTTCTTGCCGTGGCGGGAATTGATGCCGGTCTTGCCGCCCACGGAGGAATCGACCTGGGACAGCAGGGTGGTGGGCACCTGGACGAAGCGCAGGCCCCGGCGCACCACGGCGGCCGCAAAGCCCGCGAGGTCGCCGATCACGCCGCCGCCGAGAGCGACGACGAGGTCTCCGCGCTCGATCCTGGCCGCCAGCACCGCGTCGCAGACCCGTTCCAGGCTGGCATAGGACTTGGTGGCCTCTCCCGGCGGCAGGACGGTCACGCTGCTACGCAGGCCCTGGGCCTCCAGGGCGGCCGCCAGGGCACCCGCATAAAGCGGGCCCACATGCTCGTCCGTCACGATGGCGGCGGCGCGGGCTCTTAAGTCCGCGATCCGCGCTCCCGCCGTCTCGACCAGGCCGCGCCCGACCAGGATGTCATAGGCCCTGTCGCCGAGCGGGACCGGGACCGTGATGAAGGACGGGTGTTCCATCCGGGCGGCCGAGGACGTCATGGATCGGCGTTTCCTTGCTTTTCGCGGGCGAACCACTCTCCGAGGGCCTTGATGGCATCGGCCACCACCCGGTCGTGCGGCGCCTCGTGGGAATCGATGGTGATGTCGGCCAGGGCATAGACCGGATAGCGCTGTTCCATCAGGCGGCGCATGGTGCCTTCCGGGTCGGGATTCTGCAGGAGGGGGCGGGTCGCCCGCTTGCGGACGCGACGCATGAGGATGTCGAGATCGGCCTTGAGCCAGAGCGAGATGCCGTGCTCGGCGATGCGGCTCCGGGTCTCCGCGTTCATGAAGGCGCCGCCGCCGGTGGCGAGCACGATCGGCCCCTCCTGCAGGAGGCGGGCGATCACGCGGCGCTCGCCGTCGCGGAAATGGTCCTCGCCGTGGATGGCGAAGATCTCGGGGATCGTCATGCCGGCCGCGGCCTCGATCTCCTGATCGGCATCACGGAAGGGCAGCTTGAGCGCCTGCGCGAGCCGGCGGCCCACGGTGCTCTTTCCGGCGCCCATGAGCCCGACGAGCACAAGCGATCGCGTGCCGAGCTGGCGGCTGACGGGATGGCCGCGCTGGCTTGCCTGGTCTTGCCCGCCGACTTCATCGAGCGAATTGAAGCGGCTGATATTGTTCATGTGCCCAGTCGTAGAGCATCGGACCCGAAAGTGGAATGCACTTTTGGGAGCTATCCCGGTGCCCGTTCTCCGGGCCGGCAGCCCGTCACAAGGGTGTTATCCCCTAGGTTCCGGCAAACTAAACCGAAGAGAAGGGCTTGCCTTCGCGGTCCTGGCATGGTTCTAGCGATTCAACGTATCAAGAGGCTGCCGTGCCCACCCTGTTCCGGTTTCTCCTCGTCGTCGCCATTCTCGCGGGCCTGGGCTTCGCCGCCATGTTCGCGCTCGCGACCTTCGTCCAGCCCGATCCGCGTGAGATCACGGTCCCGGTCCCCACCAGCCGGACGCCCAACGCTTCATGAGCGGCGCGCGCCATGCCAGCCTCTTCCTCGACATGCTGGCGGCCGAACGCGGCGCTTCCCGGAACACGCTCGAGGCCTATCGGCGCGATCTCGACGACTACCTCGCCTATCTGAAGGAGACGGGCGGCCAGCCGGACGGCGCCACCTCCGCGACCATCCGGGGCTTCATGGCGAGCCTGGAGGAGCGGGGCCTGAAGGCCTCCTCGGCGGCCCGCCGGCTCTCGGCGGTGCGCCAGTTCCACAAGTTCCTCTACGTGGAAGGCTATGCGCCTGCCGACCCGACCGCCGCCGTCTCGGCGCCGAAGCGGGGGAGGACGCTGCCGAAGGTCCTCTCCGTCGGCGAGGTCGACCGCCTGCTGGAGGTGGCCTATGAGGGCGTCCGGAACCCGTACGCCACGCCGCCGGAGCGCCTGCGCGCCGCCCGCATGGCCTGCCTGCTGGAGCTTCTCTACGCCACGGGCCTGCGCGTCTCCGAGCTCATCGCGCTTCCCCGCAGCGCCGCCAGGACCCGCGACCGGTTCCTCGTGGTGCGCGGCAAGGGCGCCAAGGAGCGGCTCGTGCCGCTCACCGATGCGGCGCGGGACGCGGCGCGCGCCTATCTCGCCCTGCTGGAGGAGCAGAAGAAGGCCCCTGGGCCCTGGCTGTTCCCGGCCGACAGCGAGAGCGGCCACCTGACCCGCCAGGCCTTCGCCCGCGACCTGAAGGCCGTGGCCGGGGCGGCGGGCCTGCGGGCCGACAAGGTCAGCCCCCACGTGCTCCGCCACGCCTTCGCCAGCCACCTGCTCCAGAACGGCGCCGACCTGCGCGTGGTGCAGGAGCTGCTCGGCCATTCCGACATCTCGACCACGCAGATCTACACCCATGTCCTCGACGAGCGCCTGAAGAGCATGGTGCGCGACCTGCACCCGCTGGCGGAAACCGGGGAAGGGTAAGCCTCTTCGCTTTTCCCTTCCCCTTGCGGGGAGGGAAGCAGCACTTCACGTCATCGCCGCTTGAGCAGGAACACGCCCTGGTCGCCGAGCAGGTTCCACACCCACCAGGGCAGGCTCACGCGCATGGGCTGGCCGCCCGCGTTGAGGGCCACGGCCTTTTCCATCTGGGCGCCGACCTCGCGGCACAGTTCCACGAAATCGCGGATGGTGCAGAAATGGATGTTGGGCGTGTCGTACCAGGAATAGGGCAGGTTCTCGGTCATGGGCATCCGGCCGCGGAAGCCGAGGTCGAAGCGCACGCGCCAATGGCCGAAATTGGGGAAGGACACGATGGCCCGGCGGCCGATGCGCAGGAGATGCTCCAGCACCACCCGGGGCTGGCGGGTCGCCTGGATTGTCTGCGAGAGGATCACGTAATCGAAGGCGTCGTCCGGGTAATCGGCAAGGTCCGTGTCCGCATCGCCCTGGATCACCGGCAGCCCCTTGGCCAGGCAGGCGTTCACGCCCTCGCGCGAGATCTCGATGCCGCGCCCGTCGACGCCCTTGCGGTCACGCAGGATGGCCAGCAGGGAGCCGTCGCCGCAGCCCACGTCGAGCACGCGGGAACCCGGCTCGACCATCTCGGCCACGAGAAGGAAATCGAGGCGGTGGCCGGTCTCGCTGTCGGTCAGGGGCAGGGTCGTGGGCAGGGTCATGCGATTCCCCGCACCCGCGCGGCCGCGTCGATGAAGCCGCGGGCGGCCGCGAACATCTCGGGCTCGTCGAGCAGGAAGGCGTCGTGGCCCTTGTCGCTCTCCACCTCGACGAAGCCGACGGACGCCGCCGCCGCGTTGAGGGCGTGGACGATGGCCCGCGAGTCGGAGGTGGGGAAGAGCCAGTCGGACGTGAAGGAAATCACGCAGAAGCGCGTGGGCGTTCCCTTGAACGCCTTGGCGAGCGAGCCGCCATGCTCGGCCGCGATGTCGAAGTAATCCATCGCCCGGGTGACGTAGAGGTAGGAATTGGCGTCGAACCGCTCGACGAAGGAGATGCCCTGGTAGCGCAGGTAGCTCTCGATCTGGAAATCCGCGTCGAACGAGAAGGTGGGGGCGGCCCGGTCCTGGAAATTGCGCCCGAACTTCCGGTGCAGGGCCATCTCGGACAGATAGGTGATGTGCGCGCCCATGCGGGCGACGGCGAGGCCCTTGGACGGGCGGGTGCCTTCGGTCAGGTAACGTCCGCCGCGCCATTCGGGATCGGCCATGACCGCCTGGCGGCCGACCTCGTGGAAGGCGATGTTCTGGGCCGAGTGGCGCGCCGCCGCGGCGATCGGCAGCGCCGCGAAGACCCGGTCCGGATAGCTCACGGCCCATTGCAGCACCTGCATGCCGCCCATGGAGCCGCCGACGACGCAGAACAGGCTCTCAATGCCGAGCCGGTCGATGAGGGCGGCCTGCGCCCGCACCATGTCGCGGATGGTCACCACGGGAAAGTCCAGCGCATAGGGCTCGCCCGTCGCCGGGTTGACCGAGGCGGGGCCCGTGGTGCCCATGCAGCCGCCGATCACGTTGGGGCAGATCACGAAGAAGCGGTCCGTGTCCACCGGCCGGCCGGGCCCCACCATGGTCAGCCACCAGCCGGGCTTTCCCGTCACGGGATTGTCGTTCGCCACGTGCTGGTCGCCGGTGAGCGCATGGCAGATCAGCACCGCGTTGGACTTGTCCGCGTTGAGGGTGCCGTAGGTCTGGTAGGCGATCTGCCAGGGGGCGAGGGCAATCCCTGCATCCATCATCAGCGGCTCGTCCGCGCCAAAGCGCATGACCGGGCTCGACGGATCGTCGACCTGGCTTCGCGGTTCGGAGGACAGGGGCGCAAATGACATCTTAAAAAGGAAAAATTCGTTCTTCCGAACAACCGGTACTGCGGAGCGGCTGTCCCGTCAACGAACATAACGCCCCGGCAGGCTCGGGAGCGTGCCGGCCGCCCCGATCCGATGGGGTGCGCCGCGTCGCTACTCTGTGGCGGGAGAGGCGATGCGAGGCGCAGACGCTGTTTCCCTCCCCCTTGTGGGGAGGGATTAAGGGTAGGGGTGTCAGCGCCACTCCTTGATAGGCTATCGCCCACACCCCCACCTCCACCTCCTCCCCACAAGGGGGAGGAGAGCTTCCGGCCCGCCTCGGGATAATGTTCTCATTTTGTTCTTGACAGGCAGGGCAAGCTCGGCTATATCATTGCCCATCCCCGCCCGACGAGGGACGCGCTTCGCGAGGCGTCACAAG
>JAEWKH010000041.1 GCA_023386155.1 Pseudomonadota bacterium | reverse complement strand
CTGCATGGATCTGCGCGGCTATGGCTGGTCCGCCGCCCCCGCGGGCGATCCCAAGCACGAAACCTATTCCAAGCGCGCCATGGGCCGGGACGTCGTCCAGGTCATGGAAGCGCTGGGCCACGTGCATTTCGCCGTGGCCGGGCACGACCGCGGCGCGCGGGTCGCCTACCGTCTCGCCCTCGACCATCCGGGCCGGGTGGAACGGCTCGCCCTTCTCGACATCCTGCCGACCTATCACGTGTGGGAACAGATGCGGGCCGGAGCGGTCCCGGAGGCTCACTGGGGCTATCTTTCACAGGCCTACCCGAAACCGGAGGACGAGATCGGGCGCGATCCGATCCCCTATTTCGAAGGCCTGATGCGGCAATGGTCGGCCGCGGGCGATCTCAGCGCCTTCGATCCCCGGGCGCTTCACGCCTACCGGCAGAGCTGCAACGAACCGAGCCGCATCCATGCCTTCTGCGAGGATTACCGGGCCGGCGCCACCCGCGATATCGAGGCCGACGAAGCGGATCTCGCCGCCGGCAAGACGATCCAATGCCCGACCTGCGTGATCTGGAGCGATTATTACCTCGTCAGCGGGCCGGTCGGCGCGCGGCAGCAGCCGCTCGAGATCTGGCGCAAGAGTTTCGCCCCGAAGGCGACAGGCGTGGGCGTGACCTCGGGCCATTTCGTGGCGGAGGAGAATCCGAGCGCGACGCTGGAGGCGCTGCAGGATTTTCTCGAAAGCTGACGGCTCGTCGGCCTCTTAGCGCCAGTTGCCGACCTATCGGCGCTCCTCGAAGAACTCCTTCAGGAGCGCCGCAGCCTCGCTTTCCCGGATGCCGCCATAGACCTCCGGGGCGTGGTGGCAGGTGGGCTGGTCGAAGAAGCGCACGCCGTTGTCGACCGCCCCGCCCTTCGGGTCGTAGGCCGCATAATAGACCCGCCGGATGCGGGCGAAGGAGATCGCCGCCGCGCACATGGTGCAGGGCTCCAGGGTCACGTAGAGGTCGCAGCCGGAAAGCCTCTCGTCGTCGAGAGCCTCGCAGGCGCGACGGATGGCGAGCATCTCCGCATGGGCGGAAGGGTCCCGCAGCTCGCGCGGGCGGTTGCCCGCCGAGGCGACGACGCGGCCGTCCTTGACGATGGCGGCGCCGACCGGCACCTCGCCCCGCGCAGCAGCGGCACGGGCCTCGTCGAAGGCCATGCTCATGGGGTCCCGCCCCTGAGGATCGAATCGGTTTGAGCCGGCGTTGTCCGTCAAGCGCGCTTGTTCCTTTGCCCTCGCTTCTCTACCGCTCCTCTGCTATCAGGCTTCCATGACCGACAGCAACGACGACAAACGCAGGGGCCGTCCGCCGGGACGCTCCGACCGCAGCCGCACCTCCGGTGACAGGCCTTTCCACAAATCCCGCGAAGGCGGCGACCGCCCCTTCCGCGCCCGTGGCGACGACGACCGCCCGCGCAAGCCTCGCGCAGGGGGAGACAAGCCCTTCCGCAGCCGGGACACCGACGAGCGTCCCCGCCGTCCCCGCCCCGAGGGCGGCGACAAGCCCTTCCGCGCCCGCCGCGACGAGGGGGACCGCCCCTTCCGCGGCCGTTCGGGCGACGAGCGCCCGCGTCGCTTCGACCGCTCGGCCGAGGATCGTCCGCGCCGTGCCCACGAGGACCGTCCCGTGGCGCAGGCCGAGCCGCAGGAGCCCGCCGAGGACCGCATCGCCAAGGTCATCGCCCGCGCCGGCATCGCGTCCCGCCGGGACGCGGAGGTGCTGATCGCGGAGGGCCGCGTCACCCTCAACGGCAAGGTTTTGGAGTCCCCGGCGGTCAACGTGACGGCCGCCGACGCGATCACCGTGGACGGCGAGCCCCTGCCCGCCAAGGAGCGCACGCGCCTGTGGCTCTTCCACAAGCCGCGCGGCCTCGTGACCACGGCCCGCGACCCGGAAGGCCGCCCGACCGTGTTCGAGAACCTGCCCGAGGACCTGCCCCGCGTGGTGGCGGTGGGCCGGCTCGACATCAACACGGAAGGCCTCCTGCTGCTCACCAATGACGGCGGCCTCGCCCGCGTGATCGCCCACCCGGATACGGGCTGGCTGCGCCGCTACAAGGTGCGCGCCCATGGCGAGATCAACCAGGCGGACCTCGACAACCTCCGCAACGGCATCACCATCGACGGCATCGATTACGGCCCCATCGAGGCGCGCCTCGACCGGATGCAGGGCGACAACGTGTGGATCACGATGGGCCTGCGCGAGGGCAAGAACCGCGAGATCAAGCGCATCCTCGAACATATGGGCGTGCAGGTGAACCGCCTGATCCGCATGTCCTTCGGGCCGTTCCAGCTCGGCGACCTGGAAGTCGGCCTCGTGGAGGAGGTGCGTACCAAGGTGCTGAAGGATCAGCTCGGCGAGGCTCTCGCCGCCGAGGCGGGTGTCGATTTCGAGAGCCCGGTGCGCGAGCCCATCGCGCCCTTCGGCTCCCCGAAGAAGGAACGCCAGGAGCGTGGAGAGCGCGGCGAGCGTGGGGACCGCGGCGAGCGTCCCTCCCGCTTCGGTCGCGACCGGGACGACGAGCGCCCGCGCCGCCGCCGGGACGACGACGAGCGGCCGTCGCGCGGCCGTGGCCCCGGACGCTTCGAGCGCGACGAGGAGGAGCCCCGCAAGCATCCCTCCCGCCTCGACGTGAAGACGAGCGTGTGGCGCGCCGGCGAATCCGACGAGGACGCCCCGCGCCGGAAGGCTCCGCGCCGCGGCGCCGATCCGAAGGAGGCCCGCGCGGCGAGCGGAGAGCGCCAGCGCGAACGCGTCGGCGCCATCGCGTCGAGCGAGGGCCGCAAGGTCGTCGTGGAGCGTCTCGTGCGCCAGCCGCAGGAAGAGGAAGCGCCCGCTCCCCGCAGGGGCCGCGGCGCCGCCCATGGAGAGGATCGTCCGCGCCGTCGCGACGACCGCGACGCAGCCCCGGTCCGCCGCAGCCGCGAGGACGGCGAGCGCCCCTCGCGCCGGGACGACGAGCGCCCGCGCCGCGCCGCCGGCGACAGGCCCTTCCGTGCCCGTTCCGAGGGAGCCGAGGACCGTCCGCGCGCCCGTCAGGGCGAGCGCCCCTTCCGTTCCCGCGAGGGAGGCGACGAGCGCCCGCGCAAGCCGCAGGGCGAGCGTCCGTTCCGCGCCCGTGGCGATGACGAGCGTCCCCGTCGCGGTCCTCCGCGGGGCGATGGGCCGTCGCGCGGCGGTCCGAAGGGCGGCGGCTTCAAGGGCGGCCCTCGCGGTGCCTCCAAGGGCGGAGCCTCGAAGGGCGGCTTCAAGGGCGGCGGTTCCAAGGGCGGCCCGCGCGGCCGCCGGTGACGGACGCCTAACAACTCCCCTGGCTCACCTGAGAGGCTAGCTCATTAAGCGCGGGCATCCCTCCTCCCCACCCATCTCAGGCTTGCCTGAGATGGGCATTCTCTTGCGCAAGTCGGGAACACCCGACTTGCGGTGGGGAGGAGTTGGAGGTGGGGGTGTTTGCGCCATCCTGTCCAGTCCAGCGCAAACACCCCCACCCCGGCTGCTTCGCAGCCACCCCTCCCCACAAGGGGAGGGAAATAAGCGTCACGCTTTTATGAACTCGCCTCTCAGGTTAAGGGCTTCTGGAGAGTTTCCTAAAACCAAGGATCAAGCCATGAGAATCGTGGGCGGGCGCTGGCGCGGCCGCTCGCTCAAGGGGCCGAGCTCGGACGCGATCCGCCCGACCTCGGACCGCCTGCGCGAGACGCTTTTCAACATCCTGCAGCATTCCTACGACGATCCCATCGAGGGAGCGCGCGTGCTCGACCTGTTCGCCGGCACCGGCGCCCTGGGGCTGGAAGCGCTCTCGCGCGGCGCCGCCTTCGCGCTCTTCGTGGACGAGGGCGCGCAGTCGCGCGGCATCATCCGCGAGAACGTCGAAGCCCTCGGGGCCGGCGGCGCCACCCGCCTCTTCCGCCGCGACGCCACCCGCATGGGCGAGGCCGCGCCCAACGCGCCCTTCTCCGTGGTGTTCTGCGACCCGCCCTACGGCAGAGACCTCGCGCCCAAGGCCCTGCGCTCCTGCGCCGAAGGCGGCTGGCTCGTGCCCGATGCGCTCGTGATCGTGGAAGAGGCGCACGACGCCGAACTCACCCTGCCGGAAGGCTTCGAGGAGATCGAGCGGCGCGACTATGGAGAGACGAAGGTGGTGTTCGGGCGGTATCGCGCCTGACCAGTTCGGCCTGCATTTGCCCCCGCATCCCCCGCCCGCTATACCGCCCCTTCCCTGTCGGTCGTGTAAGGAAGGCTCATCATGAAAGCGGTTCTCTTCGAGCAGTTCGGTCAGCCGCCGCGCGTGCAGAACGTGCCGGATCCCACGCCTTCCGCGGAAGGGGTCGTGATCAAGGTGGAGGCGACCGGGCTGTGCCGGAGCGACTGGCACGGATGGATGGGGCACGATCCCGACGTGGTGCTGCCGCACGTGCCGGGGCATGAGCTCGCAGGCACGGTCCTCGCGACGGGAAAGCAGGTCACGCGCTGGAAGAAGGGCGATCGCGTCACGGTGCCGTTCGTCGGCGGCTGCGGCCATTGCCATGAATGCCATTCCGGCAATCACCAGGTCTGCGAGCAGCAGTTCCAGCCGGGCTTCACCGCCTGGGGATCCTTCGCTGAGTATGTGGCCGTGGACTATGCCGACACGAACCTCGTCGCGCTGCCCGACGAGCTCGACTTCGCGACCGCCGCGAGCCTCGGCTGCCGCTTTGTCACGTCGTTCCGCGCCATCGTCGATCAGGGCCGCGTGAAGCCCGGCGAATGGGTGGCCGTGCATGGATGCGGCGGCGTCGGGCTGTCCGCGATCATGATCGCGAGCGCCATGGGGGCGAACGTGATCGCCGTCGACCTCACGGACGAGAAGCTCTCTTTTGCGAAAGCGATGGGCGCTGTTGCGACCGTGAATGCGCGCGACGCGGCCGACGTGGTCGGCGCCGTCAAGGAGATCACGAAAGGCGGCGCGCATGTGTCCATCGATGCGCTGGGCCATCCGGCGACCTGCTTCAACTCCATCGCGAACCTGCGCCGCCGTGGGCGTCACGTGCAGGTCGGCCTGATGGTGGGCGACCATGCCCGCGCGCAGGTGCCGATGGCGCAGATCATCGCGCATGAGCTGGAGGTCTACGGCAGCCACGGCATGCAGGCCTTCCGCTACCAGGACATGATGGCCATGATCCGCACCGGCAAGCTCGCGCCGCAGAAGCTCGTCGGCAAGCATATCAGCCTCGACGAGGCGCCCGACGCCCTCATGGCCATGGACCGGTTCGAGGGCCTCGGCATCAGC
This sequence comes from Pseudomonadota bacterium, assembly GCA_023386155.1. Classification (GTDB taxonomy): domain Bacteria; phylum Pseudomonadota; class Alphaproteobacteria; order Rhizobiales; family Beijerinckiaceae; genus Microvirga. Next base: position 285 of record JAEWKH010000041.1, on the reverse strand, counting down.
GTCATCACGCAGTTCTGAGGCCGACGAACGCAGCATGACGGTGCCCGTCATCGCGGGCACCGTCATGGGGACCCGACACCCTCCTCGCGTCATCACCTGCCCGGGCTTGATCCGGTGACCGGTGCCGGTGATCCCACTTTTGCGTCCTCTCACCTCCTCAGAACATGCACGTCGAGCCGGTCGCGGCTGACATCGATGCCCACGTGAACTGCATCCATCTCTTCCCCTCCTTGTCGAAGCGAGCTCGCAGTGCGGCCCCGGCGACTGTGCGGGTTCGATGGAAGT
>JAEWKH010000032.1 GCA_023386155.1 Pseudomonadota bacterium | reverse complement strand
CTCCGCCGACGCGGTAGGGGCGGGTGCCGTTTCTCCCGTGGGACGGGCAGACTCGGTGAGTGATTGCGGCTGCTTTTCCCTCCCCCTTGTGGGGAGGGGTGGCTGCGTCAGCAGCCGGGGTGGGGGTGTGGGCGCCGGACCTTGATAGGCTATCGCCCACACCCCCACCTCCAACTCCTCCCCACAAGGGGGAGGAGAGAGGGTCGCGTCTTTCGAGCCTGCCCTCAGCGGCCACATGCCCTCACCCCTGCCCCTCTCCCGCCCGGGAGAGGGGATAGTCCGGCGCCGCGACCAACCGCTGGCGCAGGTCCGTCAGCACGAAGACCCGGATGGCGGAGGAGAGGTTCTGTTCGCCCCGTTCGGCGTCGATGCGCCCGATCATGGCCTGGATGGACATCCTGTCCCGCTCTGCGATCTCCCGCAGGGTCTCCCAGAAGGGCTGCTCAAGGGAGATGCTCGTCCGGTGGCCGGCGATGGAGACGGAGCGCTTGACGATGCCGAAGCCCATTCATGGCTTCCCGTCGTTGTCGCGCTTATGCTGGTCGAGGCGGCTCTTCTCAAGATCCTGCTCGGCTTGCGTCTGCTTCTTCTCGGCCTTTGTGCGGCCGAACGCGATGCGGTTCGCGTCGGCGCGGGCCTCCTTCTCGGCCCGCGCCTTGTGCTTGCGCGCCTGGCGCAGATTGACGATCTCTGCCATGGCGCCCGTCGTCTCTCACTCGCCCGGCTGAAGCATCGTCTCGGGACGAACGACGGCGTGGAAGTGCTCTTCCGAGACGCCGGCCTTGAGGGCCTCTTCCTTGAGCGTCGTGCCGTTCTTGTGCGCCGACTTGGCGATGGCGGCCGCCTTGTCGTAGCCGATGGACGGGGCGAGCGCCGTCACGAGCATCAGGGAGCGCTGCATCAGCTCGCTGAGGCGTTCCCGGTTCGGCTCGATGCCGACGACGCAGTTGTCGGTGAAGCTGATCGCGCCGTCCGCGAGCAGACGGATCGACTGCAGCACCGCGTTGACGATCACGGGTTTGAACACGTTGAGCTCGAAATGGCCCTGGGAGCCGGCGACGGTAACCGTGGTCTGGTTGCCCATGACCTGGCAGCATAGCATCGTCATGGCCTCGGCCTGGGTCGGGTTCACCTTGCCGGGCATGATCGACGAGCCGGGCTCGTTCTCCGGCAGGGAGATCTCGCCGATGCCGGAGCGCGGGCCGGAGCCCATCAGGCGGATGTCGTTGGCGATCTTGAACAGGCCGGATGCGAGGCTCGCCAGGGCGCCATGGGTGAAGACGAGGGCGTCCTTCGAGGCCAATGCCTCGAACTTGTTGCTTGCCGAGGTGAAGGGGAGCGCCGTGAGTTCCATGACCTTCGCGGCGAAGCGGTCCGCGAATTCCGGATGCGCGTTGAGGCCGGTGCCGACGGCGGTGCCGCCCTGGGCCAGGGCATAGATGCCGGGGAGCGTCGCCTCGATGCGGGCGATGCCGAGACGCACCTGGGCGGCGTAGCCGGAGAATTCCTGGCCGAGCGTCACCGGGGTGGCATCCTGCAGGTGGGTGCGGCCGATCTTGACGATGTCCTTGAAAGCTTCCTGCTTGTCTTCCAGGGCCTTCAGCAGGTGCTTGAGGGCCGGGACCAGGCGATCGTGAATCTCGCGGGCGACCGAGATGTGCATGGCGGTCGGGAACGAGTCGTTGGACGACTGGCCCATGTTCACGTGGTCGTTCGGGTGAACCGGCTTCTTGCTGCCGCGCTCGCCGCCGAGGCGCTCGATGGCGAGGTTCGAGAGAACCTCGTTCATGTTCATGTTGGACTGGGTGCCCGAGCCCGTCTGGTAGACCACGAGCGGGAACTCGTCGTCATACTTGCCCTGCACCACATCGGCGGCGGCGGAAGCGATGGCGTCGGCGAGACGCGGCTCCAGCTTGCCCAGATCCTTGTTCACGAGGGCGGCCGCCTGCTTCACGATGGCCAGCGCATGGACCAGGGGGAGCGGCATCCGGTCCGTCCCGATGCGGAAATTCTGGAGGGAGCGCTGCGTCTGGGCACCCCAGAGCCTGTCGGCGGGAACGTCGATGGGGCCGAAGGTATCTGTTTCGATGCGGGTTGAAGGCGACATCCTGACCTCTTTCGATGGAGTTGCGTGTTCTTATCTCAAATGGTGGCGCTCGCAACCGCGAACGCGCATGGAGGCCTTGTAAAATCGCATGAGCGACACCCTGGAAGCTCCGTTGTTCCGCCCGCCGCATCCCAAGCCCCGCACCGAGCCGCTCGGCATGGTGGCCTTCTTAAGAGCGGTGCGCGAGAACCCCCTGAACACCTGGATGGAGGCTCATTTCGAGGAGCCGATCATCACGGGCGACGGGGCGCTCGGCCGCATGACGGTGGTGAACGATCCCGCCGCCATCCGCCATATCCTCGTAGACAACGCCGCCAACTACCGGAAGGACGACCTGCAATTGCGGATCCTGGCTCCCGGCCTCGGACGGGGGCTCGTTACGGCGGAAGGCGAGGAATGGCGGCTCCAGCGCCGCACCATCGCGCCGCTCTTCACCCCGCGCCACGTGAGCGGCTTCTTTCCGGCCATGGTGGAGTCCGCCGAGCGCCTCGTGCGGCGCTGGCAGCGCCGTCCGGAGGGCCGCGTGGTCGATGCCTCCCTCGAGATGACCCGTGTCACCCTCGACGTGCTGGAGCGGACGATCTTCACCCATGGCGTGCCGAAGGACCCCGATGCGCTCGGGCGCGCCATCACGCGCTATTTCAACAGCCTGGGGAGGGTCGATCCGCTCGACATCTTCGGGTTCCCCGATTGGGTGCCGCGGATCGGGCGCCTGCGGGCCAGGCCGTCGATCCGGTTCTTCGAGGAGACGGTCAACGAGCTGATCGATGCCCGCAAGGCCCTGATCGCCAGCGGCGAGCCGGCGCCCCGCGACCTGCTGACCCTGCTCCTGGAGGCGGCCGACCCCGAGACCGGCAAGGGCCTGAGCGACCTGTCGGTGCGGACCAACATCGTCACCTTCATCGGCGCCGGGCACGAGACCACGGCCAATGCCCTGTCCTGGTCGCTCTACCTGCTGTCCCAGGACGAGCGGGCCCGCGCCCATGTGGAGCGCGAGGTAGACGAGGCGCTCGGGGAGGGGCCGCTCGAGCCCCGCCACCTGGAGAAGCTCGTCTATACCCGCGCCGTCATCGACGAGGCGATCCGCCTCTACCCGCCCGCCCCTTACATGAGCCGCTCGGCGATCGACGACGACCGGATCGGGGAGCTGGAGATCCCGGCGGGCTCGATGGTGGCGATTTCGCCTTACGTGCTTCACCGCCACCGCAGGCTCTGGGACGAGCCCGACGCCTTCCGGCCCGAGCGCTTCCTGCCCGAGAACCGCGGCCGGATCGACCGCTTCGCCTATCTGCCCTTCGGGGCGGGGCCGCGGGTCTGCATTGGGGCGAGCTTCTCCCTGCAGGAGGCGGTGATCGTGCTGGCGACCATCGCGCGCGCCATGCGGCTCGACCTCGTGGAAGGGCACGAGGTCACGCCCGTGCAGCGGATCACCCTGAGGCCTCGGGGCGGATTGCCCATGCGCGTCACGCAGCGTGCTCCGAAGGAAGCGCCGGCGATGGCCTGAAAGGGGAAGCGGGAAGGTTCAGTTCTTCTTGCGGAAGGCGTCGAGGCTGACGACCTCGGCGCTGCCCGGAGCACCGGCCTCGGGCGTCTCTGCGTCCGTCTCGTCGGCCGTGACCTCGGCTTCGGTCTTCGCCGCAGGCGCCTTCTCGGGAGCCGGCTTCCTGTCCGCCGCAGGCTGAGGCTTGCGGGGCTGCTTCAATTCGACCGGTTCGGAGGCTGCACCGCGGAGGGTCTGAGGCGCGGTGGGCGCCTCTTCGATCTCGTCCTCCTCATCCTCGTCCTGGCTGTCGAACTTGAGCCCGAACTGGACGGAGGGATCGAAGAAGCCCGTGAGAGCGTCGAAGGGGATCAGCAGCCGCTCCGGGATGCCCGAGAAGGACAGGCCGACCTCGAAGGTGTGCTCGGTGACGTTGAGATCCCAGAACTGGTGCTGGAGGACGATGGTCATCTCCTGAGGATATTTTTCGCGCAGGCGGTTCGAGAGGCGAACGCCAGGAAAATCCGTCTGGAAGGAGATGTAGAAGTGATGCTCGCCCGGCAGCCCGTCCTTGCAATCGATCAGCACCTTGCGCACGACGCCCTTCAGCGCGTCCTGCACCAGAAGATCGTAGCGGATCAGGTCTTTACCACCGGCCATAAGCGAGCCCTTGCAGAAACAAAAGTGGAGGCTTCTGTTGCCAGGTGCCTCCGGACCCCGCCTTACGGTGCTAACCGCAAGGGCTTTGATTCGGCTTTAGGGACCGCTTACGCAGCCACTGCAACCGGAGCATAGTTGTCGTTGGCAACTATAGATTCGGCCCGATAACGGCGGAACCATGCCGAGCAAAAGTCCACCCTTTACGCCCTCGTCGATCCTATTTCGCCCCCGCCGAAACCCAAGCGTGGCCTGGGCTTTGGTGGAGGCGCCGGGTACCGCCCCCGGGTCCGATGGGTTTATTCCGATGGCCGTTTATCGCCATAGTCGGTCTCGCGACCGACAAGGCCAATATAGGTGGCGCGGATGGATTTTGAAAGAGTGGGGACAACCTGAACGCGGTGTAAAAGTGACTCGGAACCACAAGTCCGCTGCCCTATGATTGGGCGAGGAGCACCCCATGCAAGCCTATCTCGATCTGATCCGCCGCATCATGGATGAGGGCGTCCGCAAGGACGACCGCACCGGAACCGGGACGATATCCGTCTTCGGCCACCAGATGCGCTTCGATCTCAGCCAGGGCTTTCCGCTCGTCACCACGAAGAAGCTGCACCTGCGCTCCATCGTCCATGAGCTGCTGTGGTTCCTGAAGGGCGACACCAATATCCGCTATCTCAAGGAGAACGGCGTTTCCATCTGGGACGAGTGGGCCGACGAGAACGGCGATCTCGGCCCCGTCTACGGCAAGCAGTGGCGCTCCTGGGCGAAGCCCGACGGCGGCACCGTCGACCAGATCCGCTGGGTCGTCGACGAGATCCGCCGCAATCCCGACAGCCGCCGCCTGATCGTCTCCGCCTGGAACCCGGCCGATCTCGACAGTATGGCGCTCGCGCCGTGCCATTGCCTGTTCCAGTTCTATGTCGCGGAAGGGCGTCTCTCCTGCCAGCTCTACCAGCGCTCCGCGGACGTGTTCCTCGGCGTTCCCTTCAACATCGCGTCCTATGCATTGCTCACCCACATGATGGCGCAGGCCACGGGCCTGCAGCCGGGCGATTTCGTCCATTCCTTCGGGGACGCGCATCTCTATCTCAACCATCTCGAGCAGGCGCGCCTGCAGCTGTCGCGCGAGCCGCGGGCGCTGCCGAAGCTGCGCCTCAATCCGGCCGTGCGCTCGCTGTTCGATTTCACCTACGACGACATCGCCATCGAGGATTACGATCCGCATCCGGCCATCAAGGCGCCCGTCGCGGTGTGAGGCGGCATGAGCCGGCGCGAGGCCATCGAAAGCGCGGTCCGCATTCTCGCGCCGCGCATTCCGCGGCATGAATTCGAGGCCGTGACCGATCATGCCCTGGGCAGCCGTGGCCTGCACAATGCCTCGCCCGAGACCGCCGCGTGGCTTTCCCTCACGGCCTATATCCGGCACAGGCTGACGGATTACGATGGTCTGCTGGATGACGGCTACGACATGGAGAGCGCCCGCTTCTTCGTGCTCGACGACATGAACGCCGTTCTGGAGGAGTGGGGATCCCCACGGCGGGTTCAGGCCGACGACGAATCCGAATAGGCTCGACAGTCAAGCCCGCTTCAGACAGGAACAGCCTCATGAGCCTCGTCATCCGCAGAGCCGAGGAGCGCGATGCTCCTGTCGTCTTCAGCTTCATCCGCGAACTCGCCGAATACGAGCGGCTCGCCCACGAGGTCGATGCCACGCAGGCCGATATCGAATGGGCGCTTTTCGGCCCGAACCCAAGGGTCTTCGCCGATGTCGCCGAGTGGGAGGGAAAGCCCGCCGGCTTCGCCCTGTGGTTCTACAATTTCTCGACCTTCCGCGGCCGCCACGGCATTTACCTGGAAGACCTGTTCGTCAGTCCGGAATTCCGCTCCAAGGGGATCGGCAAGGCCCTGCTGCGGCATCTCGCCCGCCGCTGCATCGACGAGGACTTGGCCCGTCTCGAATGGTGGGTGCTCGACTGGAACGAGCCCGCTCTGCGGGTCTACCGCTCCATCGGGGCCGTTCCCATGGAGGAATGGACCGTGCAGCGGGTGACGGGAGAAGCACTGAAACGGTTGGCGGAAGGCTAGAATGTTGCGGAAACAAACTAAGTGTGGTAACTTTTGTTATTACAATGAGAGGTTTCCATGGTTGCCCTGAAGGTTCGTAAGATCGGCAATTCGGTTGGTGTCGTCCTGCCTAAGGAGGTCGCCTCGCGGCTTCGCGTCTCGGAGGGTGATCAGTTGTTTGTAACGGAGACGCCCAATGGTGTTGAGCTGTCACCTTACGATGCTGACTTCGAGGCCGATATGAAGCTTGCTCGCGAAATCATGCATAAGCGCCGCGCCGTGCTGCGTGAACTCGCCAAGTAAGCAGGTATTTCGCGTGACTGCATATCGCTGGATCGCCAAGGCGACGATCTTGGGCGTTCATTCGGCTCAGCTGGCCGAGCATGGAGGGATCGCGGGCATTCGTGATGAGGGATTGCTCGATTCCGCTCTCGCGAGGCCTCAGCTCAAGATCCAGTATGGCGAGGCTGACGTCGCCCTGCTCGCGGCTGCCTATGCCTATGGCATCGCCAGAAACCACCCGTTTCTCGATGGAAACAAGCGAACGGCATATGTCGCCATGGAACTCTTCTTGATGAAGAACGGGATGGTCCTTACTGCAAGCGATGAAGACGCAGTTCTGACATTTCTGAAGTTGGCTGCAGGCGAGCTTTCGGAAGAGGAACTCACGGTCTGGATCAGACAAAACTGCGAGCCGCTCCACCCATGACCATCCCCCTCATCCTCGTCGTTGCAACAGCCGAGAACGGCGTCATCGGGCGCGACAACCAGCTTCTCTGGCGCATCAAGACCGATCTCGGCCGCTTTCGTAGGCTGACCATGGGCAGGCCGATGATCATGGGGCGCAAGACCTTCCAGTCCATCGGCAAGCCCCTGCCGGGCCGGGAGACGGTCGTGCTGACGCGGGATGCCGGCTTCGCGGCCGAAGGCGTGCATGTGGCCCATACCTGGAACGAGGCCGTCGCCAAGGGGGGCGAGCTTGCGGCCCGGATGGGCGCCGATTCCATCGCAGTCGCCGGCGGGGCGGAAATCTATGCCCTGGCCTTGCCGCATGTTCGGAACATATTCCTGACAAAGGTGCATGCATCACCGGAGGGCGATGCCGTCTTTCCCGATTTCGACCGGTCACAGTTTCGCGAGACGAGACGGGAAGACCATCCGAAGGGACCCGATGACGAGCATCCGTTTACCTTTATTGATCTCGAAAGGCGTCCCTGATCCTGTCCAAGGTTGACGAAGGCGTTCGCAATCCCCAATTCGCAGGCTTGACAGGCGGAAGAGGCAACACCAACAACCGTCTTAAGATTCCAGCGGCTGTCCAGCCGGTCTTTAAAGAGTGAGGAAAGGCGTCCTATGCCTTGGAGTAACCAAAGCGGCGGCGGTGGCCCCTGGGGCCAACGCGGCGGATCGGGAGGGGGCAAGAGCCCGTGGGGCTCCGGCCCGCAGGGGAACGGATCCCCGCCAGATCTTGAAGATATCCTGCGCCGCAGCCAGGATCGCCTGAAAGACTTCATCCCCGGGGGCTCCATGGGGGGCAGGGGGCTGATCATCCTCGTCCTGGGCGTGATCGCCGTCTGGTTGCTCACCGGCTTCTACACGGTGCGGCCCAACGAGGTCGGCATCAACCTGATCTTCGGCAAGTACACGGGAACCTCGGGCGAGGGCCTGCGCTACAACCTGCCTTACCCGGTCGGGCGCGTATTGAAGCCCAACGTCACCGCCCAGCAGCGCGTCGAGGTGGGCTACCGCTCCACGCCGACCGGGCAGGGACGCGCCCGTGACGTGATCGAGGAAAGCCTCATGCTGACCGCCGACGAAAACATCGTCGACATCGATTTTGACGCGGTCTGGCAGATCAATCCCGCCCGTCCGCAGGATTACGTCTTCAATCTCCAGAACCCCGATGGCACCATCAAGTCCGTGGCCGAGAGCGCCATGCGCGAGGTCATCGGCCGCCGCAACATCCAGGCCATCCTGACGACCGAGCAGGCGAGCATCGCCCAGGAGGTCCGCCAGATCATGCAGGAGGCGCTCGATGCCTATGGCGCCGGCGTCCTGATCAACGTGGTCCAGCTCCAGGCCGTCCAGCCGCCGGCCGATGTCCGTCAGGCCTTCTTCGACGTGAACGCCGCCCAGCAGGACGCGGTGCGCGTCCAAAACGAGGCCGGGGCCTTCGCCAGCCGCGTGGTTCCCGAAGCCCGAGGCGAGGCTGCCCGCATCGTCCAGCAGGCCGAGGCCTATCGCGAGCAGTCGGTGGCCGATGCGACCGGTCAGGCGGCCCGCTTCCGCCAAGTCTACGAGGAGTACCGCAAGGCTCCGGATATCAGCCGCGAGCGCATCTTCCTCGAGACCATGGAGCGCGTCTATGGCGGCGTCGAGAAGATCATCGTCGACCAGAACGGGCAGGGCGTCGTGCCCTTCCTGCCTCTGACCCAGCAACCCCAACGCCCGCAGCCGCAGGGCAATGCCGCGAACCCGCAGGGAGCCACGCGATGAACGGGACTACTCTTCGCACGGTGCTCCTGATTGCCGTGGCGCTCGCCGCCATCGTGCTCTACAGCGCGATCTTCATCGTGCAGCAGACCCAGTATGCGCTGGTGCTGCGCTTCGGCGCGGTTCAGTCCGCGATCTCGGAGCCGGGCCTGAAGTTCAAGATGCCGCTGATCGACACGGTGATCTATTTCGAGAAGCGCGTGCTCGACCTCGACCTGCCGGTTCAGACCCTTCTGTCGGCTGACCGGCAGAACCTGGAGGTCGATGCCTTCACCCGCTATCGCATCGTCGATCCGCTGCGGTTCTATCAGGCCGTCGGCAATATCGCGCTAGCCAACCAGCGCCTGCAGAGCTTCACCAACTCGGCCATGCGCAACATCCTGGCGAGCGCGTCCCGCGATGCCATCGTCCGCACCGAGCGCGCGGACCTGATGAACCGCATCCAGGCCGACGTGAACCGTCAGGCGGGAAGCCTGGGCATCGAGATGATCGACGTGCGTCTCACCCGCGTGGACCTGCCCGCGGCGAACAGCCAGGCCGTCTACCAGCGCATGCGCACGGAGCGTGAGCGCGAGGCGGCGGACCTTCGCGCCAACGGCCAGCAGCAGGCGCAGACGATCCGGGCCAAGGCCGAGCGCGAGGCCACGATCATCCGGGCCGAGGCCAATCAGCGGGCCGAGGAGCTGCGCGGTCAGGGCGATGCGGACCGGAACCGCATTCTGGCCGAGGCTTTCGGGCAGGATCCGGAGTTCTTCTCCTTCTTCCGCTCGATGCAGGCGTATGAAGCCGGTCTCAAGGGAGGGGAAACCCGCCTCGTGCTGAGCCCGGATTCGGACTTCTTCCGCTATTTCAATGACCCCACCGGTCAACGGAGCCGCGGAGCCGCAACCCAGCCTGCTCCAGCGCCGGCCCAGCCGGCGCCGGCCCAGTAAATTAGCCCCTGATGATGGACTTGATTGCAGCCCTCGGCCTCGCTCTCGCGGTCGAGGGCATTTTGTTCGCGGCCTTCCCGGATGGCATGAGACGAGCCATGTACGAGGCGGCCCACAGCCCGAGCGATCAGATGCGGATCGTCGGGATCATCTCGGCACTGATCGGGGTCGGGGTCATTTGGCTGGTGCGCCAGTTTGGCTAGCGCATCGTGCGGAACAGCGGATTGGGCTCGCCGTCACGGGATTCGGAGAGCCAAAGGAGAGGCGGCGGTCAAGCTTCCGCCTTAATATCCGCTTGAATGGCGCGGTCAGATACCAATCTAATATGCCTATTCTCCGAGAGAGGGTTTTCGATGAACACAGCCACGAATGCGCTGGCGCCTTCCAAGACGCCGCTGCCCCAGCGCCCCCTGCGCCGGCTGGCCGCGTCCTGCTTCGCGGTCTTCACCATTGTCGCGACGGCCGCCGTGCCGCTGCCGGCCTTTGCCCGCTCCGCGCCTGAATCCTTCGCCGATCTGGCCGCGGAGGTCACCCCGGCCGTGGTCAACATCTCGGCCTCGACCACCGTCGAGACCCGCAACCGGACCCTGCCACAGCTGCCGCCCGGCACCCCGTTCGAGGATCTCTTCGAGGAGTTCTTCAACCGTCGCGGCCAGGGCGGAAACGGGGACAGCAGCCCCTCGCGGCCGCGCAGCTCCAACTCTCTCGGCTCAGGTTTCGTGATCGATCCGTCGGGCATCGTGGTGACGAACAACCACGTGATCGGCGATGCCAACGACATCAGCGTGATCTTCCCTGACGGCTCGCGCCTGAAGGCCGAGATCATCGGCAAGGATTCCAAGGTCGATCTGGCCGTCCTGAAGGTGAAGACGGACAAGCCGCTCAAGGCGGTGAAGTTCGGCGATTCCGACGCCATCCGTCCCGGCGACTGGGTGATGGCGATCGGCAACCCCTTCGGCCTCGGCGGCTCCGTGACGGCAGGCATCATATCGGCCCGTGGCCGCAACATCGAGTCCGGCCCCTACGACAACTACATCCAGACCGACGCTTCCATCAACAAGGGCAATTCCGGCGGGCCGCTGTTCAACATGAACGGCGAGGTCATCGGCATCAACACGGCCATTCTCTCGCCCACGGGCGGCTCGGTCGGCATCGGCTTCGCGGTTCCCGCGTCCACGGCCGTTCCCGTCATCGAGCAGCTGCGCCAGTTCGGCGAGACCCGTCGCGGATGGCTCGGCGTGCGCATCCAGAACGTGGACGACGCGACCGCCGAGGCGCTGAACCTCGGCACGGCGCGCGGCGCCCTGATCGCGGGCGTCGACGAGAAGGGTCCTGCCAAGCCGGCCGGGCTCGAGGTCGGCGACGTGATCGTTCGCTTCGACGGCAAGGAGGTCAAGGATTCCCGCGACCTGCCGCGGATCGTGGCATCGACCCCCGTCGGCAAGGCCGTCGACGTGACCCTCGTCCGCAAGGGCCAGGAACTGACCAAGCAGGTCACCTTGGGCCGGCTCGAGGACACGGAGAAGCAGGCGAGCCTCCAGCAGCCTTCGACCGAAACCCCGACGGCCACCCGTCAGGCGCTCGGCCTCAACATGTCCGGCATGACGGACGAGCTGCGCCGCCGCTTCAGCCTCAAGGACGACCTGAAGGGCGTGGTCATCACCCGCGTCGATCCGAACTCGAATGCCTCGGACAAACGGATCCAGGCCGGCGAAGTGATCGTCGAGGTCAACCAGGAGCCGGTAACGAGCCCGGCCGACGTGACCAAGAAGATCGACGACCTCAAGGCTCAGGGCCGGAAGTCGGCCCTGCTCCTGGTGGCGAACGCCCAGGGCGAGGTGCGCTTCGTCGCTCTGTCCATCGAATAGACGCACAAGCGTGGCCTATGAGGATGGGGCGGCGATGAGCCGCCCTTTTCTTTGACGGGATCGTTCTTAATAACGAACAATATGGTTGACATAACGTCCTGATCCGGGGATGGATGGCGATATCGAGCCATGAATTGCAGGCTCCCTGCGAGCCATCCTGCCAGATCAGAGCCATGACCAAGCACGTCTTTCCCGTTCCCGAAAGCCTGAAATCGACCGCGCATGTGGACGCGCAGGCCTACCAGGATCTTTACCGGCGCTCCCTCGACGATCCGGAAGGCTTCTGGCGCGAGCAGGCGCAGATCCTGGACTGGGTGAAGCCCTTCACCACGGTGAAGAACACCCATTACGCGCCGGACGACGTGACCATCGAGTGGTTTTCCGACGGAACGCTGAACGCTTCCTTCAACTGCCTGGACCGGCATGCCCGCGACCGGGGCGACGATGCCGCGATCCTGTGGGAGGGCGACACGCCCGGCGAGACGCGGACGGTCACCTGGGGCGACCTGCAGCAGGAGGTCTCCCGTCTGGCCAACGCCCTGAAGAAGCTCGGGGTCAGGAAGGGCGATTTCGTCAGCGTCTATCTCCCGGTCGTGCCGGAAGCTATCGCCGCCATGCTGGCCTGCGCCCGCATCGGCGCGGTGCATTCGGTCGTGTTCAGCGGCTTCTCGGCGGAGGCGCTGGCCGGCCGGATCGATGATTGCCGCTCGCGGGTGCTGATCACGGCCGACGAGGGCCTGCGGGCCGGCAAGCACGTGCCGCTCAAGAAGAACGCCGATGCGGCGTTGCAGGACCTGCCCTTCGTCGAGCATGTGCTCGTCGTGCGCCGCACGGGCCGGGACGTTCCCATGACGGCCGGCCGCGACCGCTGGTACGACGAGGCTCTCGCCGAAGTGTCCGCGGATTGCCCTCCTGTCGAGATCGGCGCCGAGGATCCGCTCTTCGTGCTCTATACCTCGGGCTCGACCGGCAAGCCCAAGGGCATGCTGCACACCACCGGCGGGTATCTCGTCCATGCGGCCGCGAGCTACCGCGCGATGTTCGATTACCGCCCGGGCGACATCCATTTCTGCACGGCGGATGTGGGCTGGGTGACGGCCCATACCTACCTGATCTACGGGCCGCTCGCGAACGGCGCCACCATCGTGCTGTTCGAAGGCGTCCCGACCTGGCCGGCTTCATCCCGCTGGTGGCAGATCATCGAGACCTACAAGGTCAACATCTTCTACACCGCGCCGACCGCGATCCGCTCTCTCATGCGCGACGGCGAAGGGCCGGTGCGAAAGCACGACCTGTCGTCCCTGCGCGTCATGGGCTCGGTGGGCGAGCCGATCAACCCGGAGGCGTGGCTCTGGTACCATGAGGTCGTCGGGGGAGGGCGCTGCCCGATCGTCGACACCTATTGGCAGACGGAGACCGGTGCCGTTCTCCTGTGCCCGCTGCCCGGCGCCATGGACCTGAAGCCGGGCTCGGCCGCAAAGCCCTTCTTCGGCGTCCGTCCCGCCCTGCTGAGCGGCGACGGGTCCGTCGTCGAGGGCGAAGGAACAGGCAATCTCTGCTTCGCCGGTTCCTGGCCCGGGCAGGCCCGCACCATTCTCGGCGACCGCGAGCGCTTCCTGAAGACCTATTTCAGCACGTTTCCGGGCTATTACTTCACGGGCGACGGGGCGCGACGCGATGCGGACGGCTATTACTGGATCACCGGCCGCCTGGACGATGTGATCAACGTTTCCGGCCACCGGATCGGCACCGTGGAAGTCGAATCCGCCCTGGCTTCGCATTCGTCGGTGGCGGAGGCCGCCGTGGTCGGCATGCCGCACGAGATCAAGGGACAGGGCATCTTCGCCTTCGTCACGCTGAAAGAGGGCATCGCGGAGAGCGACGAGCTCCGCCGCGACCTCGTCCAGGCGGTGCGCACCCGCATCGGCCCGATCGCCACTCCGGACCGGATCGAATGGGCGCCGCAGCTCCCGAAGAACCGCTCGGGAAAGATCCTGCGCCGGATCCTCACGCGCATTGCCGCGGGCGATTACGAGAACCATGGCGACACCTCCACGGTCGCCGATCCGTCGGTGGTGGCCGAGATCGTCGAGCGGGCCCAGCTGCATAAAACCTGATCAGCGCCCGCCCTTGTCATCGAGGGCCCGCCTTGGCAGGATAGATTCCATTGCAGGTCGCCGGAGAGGTTCGATTCCTCCGGCGATCCGGTCGCGTCCCCTCGTTCAGTTCCAGTATCCCGCATCCGGTTTGTTGCAAAGCAAATGGGCCACAGCCGCCGGCCGTTCTGCCGTGCGCGCGAGAATGAAGCCCGATGTCAGTGGGGCGATCAGGAGCAAGCCATGAGCACGATCAAGACCAAGGACGGCACAGAGATCTTCTACAAGGATTGGGGTTCAGGGCAGCCCATCGTCTTCTCCCATGGATGGCCGCTGAGCGCGGATGCCTGGGATGCGCAGATGATGTTCTTCGGCGAGCGCGGATATCGCGTCGTCGCGCATGACCGGCGCGGCCACGGGCGCTCGGCCCAGACATGGGCCGGGAACGACATGGACACCTACGCGGACGATCTCGCCGCCCTGATCGAGCAGCTGAACCTGCGGGACATCGTGCTCATCGGCCACTCGACCGGCGGAGGCGAGGTCACCCGCTACATCGGCCGGCACGGAACGCAGCGGGTTGCCAAGATCGTGCTGGTCGGCGCGATCCCGCCTCTGATGCTGAAGACGGAGGCCAATCCGAAGGGCTTGCCGATCGAGGTCTTCGACGACCTGCGCAAGAACACCTACGAAAACCGGTCACAGTTCTTCTACGATCTCAGCATGCCCTTCTACGGCTATAACCGCGAGGGAGCGAAGGTGTCGGAGGGCATCCGCATGAACTTCTGGCTCCAGGGCATGCAGGCCGGCATCAAGCCGGCCTATGACTGCATCAAGCAGTTCTCCGAGACCGACCTGACCGAAGACCTGAAGAAGTTCGACGTGCCCACCCTGATCCTGCACGGCGACGACGACCAGATCGTGCCCATCGTCGCATCCGCGATGATCTCGTCGAAGATCGCGCCCAACGCGACGCTGAAGGTCTATCCCGGCGGAGCGCACGGCCTGGCGCAGCTCCAGGTCGATCGGTTCAACAACGACGTCCTGACCTTCATTCAAGGCTGACGGCGAACGCGGCGCCAGGCTTCATCGCGTCTGCGCCGTGATGTCCGCGTCGCCATACCCCTGCACATAAAGCAGCGCCGACAGATCCGCGTGGTCGATCCGGGCATGGGCCGCTGCCGCAACGGCAGGCTTGGCGTGGAACGCCACGCCGAGGCCTGCTTCGGCGAGCATGGCGAGGTCGTTGGCGCCGTCGCCCACGGCCATGGTCTCGTGATGGCTCAAGCCGAAGCGGGTCCGTAGCTCGATCAGGGTCGCGAGCTTCGCCTCGCGGCCCAGGATCGGCTCCTCGACCTGGCCCGCGAGCTTCTCGCCATCCAGGATCAGATGGTTGGAGCGGTGCTCGTTGAAGCCGATCTTGGCCCCGATGGGGCCGGTGAACAGGGTGAAGCCGCCGGAGACGAGGCAGGTATAGGCCCCGTTGGCGCGCATGGTCTGGACGAGGGCGCGGCCGCCGGGCGTGAGCGTGATGCGCTTCTCGATGATCTCGTCGACCACGTTGACCGGCAGGTTCCTGAGCAGCGCCACGCGCTCGCGAAGCGCCGGCTCGAAGGCGATCTCGCCGCGCATGGCCCGTTCGGTGATCTCGGAGACCTCCTTCTTGAGCCCAACGTAATCGGCCAGCTCGTCGATGCATTCCTGACCGATCATGGTGGAATCCATGTCCGCCAGGAACAGGCGCTTGCGCCGGGTCGCCAGGGGCTGCACCACGATGTCGACGGGCTGGCCGTCCAGGGCTCGGCGCAGGGCGGCCTCGACGGCTTTCGCCTCGGCCGGCGCGGGAAGGACCAGATCCGCTGCGATTCCGCTTGCAAGGATTGCGCGTTCCGTCTCTTGTCCGACCGCTGCTGCAGCCCCTGCCACGACCTCGTCCGTGAGAACCGGTCGGGACGGGTTGGCGATGAGGGTCGCAACGAGGGAGTTCGGGGAAGACGCCATTGGGGGGACCTGGCTGTGAATGGGTTCAAGATCGGCGCGGTTCTCATCGCAGGGCCGACCGCATCAGGCAAGTCCGCATTGGGCATCAGGCTGGCTCAAGAGTTAGACGGCGTGGTGATCAATGCCGATTCCATGCAGGTCTACCGGGACCTTCGCGTGATCACCGCCCGCCCCACGCCCGAGGAGGAGGCCGAGGCTCCCCATCGGCTCTACGGCCATGTGGACGCCGCCGTGAATTTCTCCGTGGGGCGCTATGTGGCCGATGCGGCCCAGGTCCTGCAGGAGCTCCGGGGGCGGAAGCTGCCGATCTTCGTCGGCGGCACCGGGCTCTACTTCAAGGCCCTGACGGAGGGGCTGTCCGACATGCCCGCCGTGCCGGACGAGGTGCGCGAGCAGGTGCGCCGGGAGAGCGAAGGCCTGGACACGCCCGAGCTCCACCGTCTCCTGGCGGAGCGCGACCCGGAGACGGCCCGGACCCTGCGCCCGTCCGACCGCCTGCGCGTCCAGCGGGCGCTCGAGGTCTTCGCCGCGACCGGCCGGCCGCTCGTCTCCTTCCACGGGTCGCGGCAGCCGGGGCCCCTGGCCGACGTCCCGGTCGCCAAGGTCTTCCTCGCCCCGGAGCGGGACGAACTGCGCCGGCGCATCGATGCGCGCTTCCTCGCCATGATGGACCGGGGGGCGCTCGACGAGGTGCGGGCCCTGGGCGAGCGGAACCTCGATCCCATGCTGCCGGCCATGCGGGCACACGGCGTTCCCGGGCTCCTGGTCTGTCTGCGCGGCGAGATCCCGCTCGACGAGGCCATCGCCAGAGGGCAGGGCGACACGCGGCGTTACGCCAAGCGCCAGTTCACGTGGTTTCGCCATCAATTGCCCGATTGGCAATGGGTCGAGCCGGAGCGGGGCTTCGAGGCCGTGATGGCCCGGATCAATGGCCCGGAGCGCCCGTAGCCATCTGGTAGAACGTGATGAAGATCTCGAACACGATCAGGAGCACGATGATCAGTTCGAGGCGCAGGGAGCGCTCGGTGTCGATGATGTCTGTCAGGGCCTGGGCGGTGTCGCCCAGCACCTCGAGCTTGCGGTGCAGCGCCGTGGCGCGCTCCTTCAGTTCGTATTCGTCCTCCAGGCGGGCATAGAGGCGCTCGAGGTCGGGGCGGTCCCACAGGACGTCCGGCTTTTCCTCGACGGCCACGCCGCCCGACATGCGCTGGCGGACCAGGAGGGCCTGGCCGACCTGCTTGAGGATCCTGCGGCGATCCCGCGGGCGCCGGCCCTTCTCGGCCAAGTGTCGGACAGACGGTTCCACCAGTTCGAAGGCGGCGGCGGCCTCCCGCTCGTCGCGGGCGAGCGTCGCGCTCTTGGACAGGGCATCGGCGATGACGATCAGGCGCTCCGTCGAGAGCTGCTTGATGTAGATCGGGCCTCCCGGCGGGATCTGGTCGTCCCGGTCCGGCGTGATCTCGATGATCGCGGTCTCCTCCTCGTGCCGGGCGAACTCGCCCCGGATCCGCTGACGCAGGCTGCGGATGACCTCGTCCTCCTCCAGCGGCGTGAGGCCCACGAGAACGGCGACGCCGTAACGGAAGAGGGCCACGAAGCCCTCCTGTCCGGCCCGGAAGGCGAGAGGAGTGGTCGAAAGCACATCGCTGCGCTCCAGCCCGGCCACGTCGAGGCGATCGCCCAGGAGCAGGGCGCGGGCCGTGAGGCGCAGGCTCTGCAAGGGCGCGCCGGTCGAGGAGGTGGTCTCGGTCATCGTCATGGTCATACAACTAAAATAGGGGCACAAGGTAGAAGCTGAGCAGGCTCAAGCCAAGTCGACTCCGCTTGACCGGATGAAACGGATCGTTTAGCGTCGGCGCAACTTTTGAACCGAGAGCTGCCCCAATGCGCAAGCTTATTCTCGTAGTACGAGCGCCATCGACGGAGCGGGATTGACCCGCAGGTCCGGCGATGGCGCACAGGCCCCCTCAGGGGCCTTTTTTATTGCCCAGATTCCAAGACAGCGATGCGAAAGACCCCAGGGAGCAAGTGAGATGAGCGAGACGATGACCGGAGCCGAAATGGTGATCCGAGCCCTGCAGGACCAGGGCGTTGAGCATATCTTCGGTTATCCGGGCGGCGCGGTGCTTCCCATCTATGATGCCCTCTTCCACCAGGACAAGGTTCGCCACGTCCTCGTGCGTCACGAGCAGGGAGCCGTCCACGCGGCTGAGGGCTATGCCCGCTCCTCCGGCAAGCCGGGCGTGGTGCTGGTGACCTCCGGTCCCGGCGCCACCAACGCGATCACGGGCCTCGCCGATGCGATGATGGATTCGATCCCGCTGGTCTGCATCACCGGCCAGGTGCCGACCCATCTCATCGGCTCCGACGCGTTCCAGGAATGCGACACGGTCGGCATCACCCGCCACTGCACGAAGCACAACTACCTGGTCAAATCCATCGAGGACCTGCCGCGCGTCCTGCATGAGGCCTTCTACGTGGCGCAGAACGGCCGGCCCGGCCCGGTCGTGGTCGACCTGCCGAAGGACATCCAGTTCAAGACCGGCTCCTATGCCCGTCCCTTGAGCAATCAGCACAAGACCTATCGTCCGGCCGTCAAGGGCGACATGGACCATATCCGCGCGGCCGTGGAACTGATGGCCAATGCCAAGCGCCCGGTGTTCTACACGGGCGGCGGCGTCATCAATTCGGGGCCTCACGCCTCGATGCTGCTGCGTGAACTCGTCCGTCTCACGGGCTTTCCTATCACGTCGACCCTGATGGGCCTCGGCGCCTATCCGGCTTCCGACAGGCATTGGCTCGGCATGCTGGGCATGCACGGCACCTACGAGGCCAATCTGGCGATGCATGAATGCGACGTGATGATCAACATCGGCGCGCGTTTCGACGACCGCATCACAGGCCGCCTCGATGCCTTCTCGCCCTTCTCGAAGCGCATCCATGTGGACATCGACCCGTCCTCCATCAACAAGACCGTGAAGGTGGACATCCCGATCGTCGGCGATTGCGCGCATGTTCTGGAAGACATGCTGCGCCTGTGGCGGCAGAACGCCTACCAGCCCGACAAGGCCGCTCTTCAGGACTGGTGGAACAAGATCGAAGGCTGGCGCGCCCGCAACTGTCTGGCCTTCCGCAACTCCGCCGAGACCATCAAGCCGCAATACGCGATCCAGCGCCTCTACGAACTCACGAAGGATCGCGAGACCTATGTCACCACCGAGGTGGGACAGCACCAGATGTGGGCGGCCCAGTACTTCAAGTTCGAGGAGCCGAACCGCTGGATGACCTCGGGCGGACACGGCACCATGGGCTACGGACTGCCCGCCGCCGTCGGCGCGCAGCTCGCGCATCCCGGCGCGCTGGTGATCGACATCGCCGGCGAGGCCTCGATCCAGATGATGCTGCAGGAGATGTCGACCGCCCTGCAGTATAACCTGCCGCTCAAGGTGTTCATCCTCAACAACGAATACATGGGCATGGTGCGCCAGTGGCAGGAGCTGCTGCACGGCGGGCGCTATTCGCACAGCTATTCGGAATCGCTGCCCGATTTCGTGAAGCTCGCGGAAGCTTATGGCGGCGTCGGCATCCGCTGCGACAAGCCCGGCGACCTCGATGCGAAGATCCTCGAGATGATCAACGTGAACCGCCCGGTCATCTTCGACTGCGTCGTCGACAAGACCGAGAACTGCTTCCCGATGATCCCCTCCGGAAAAGCGCATAACGAGATGCTGCTCAACGACTATCTCGGCGAGACCGGAGCGGATATCGGCTCCGTGATCGACGAGAAGGGCAAGATGCTGGTGTAACAGAAGGCTTGAACATGCCCACCCTCGTCATCGCCAATAAATGCTATTCCTCCTGGTCGCTGCGTCCCTGGCTGCTGATGAGGCAGCTCGGGCTCGCCTTCGACGAGATCGTCATTCCGCTCGACCTTGCAGACACGAAAGAGAAGGTGCTCAGGCATTCGCCGGCCGGCAAGGTGCCGATCCTGATCGACGGCGATGCGACCGTGTGGGAATCCATCGCCATCATGGAATATGTGGGCGAGGCCTATGGTGCACCCGTATGGCCGGAGGATCGCACGGCCCGCGCCATGGCGCGCTCGGTCGCGGCGGAAATGCATGCCGGGTTTCCGGCTTTGCGCTCCGCATGCCCGATGAATCTCGGAAAGAGATTCGCACAAAAGGATCGGGGCGAGGCTGTTGCCCGCGACGTCGCCCGCTTCAGCGAGATCGTGCGTCAGGCCCGCGAACGTTTCGGCGCTGGCGGCCCGTTCCTCTTTGGAAAGTTTACGGCGGCCGATGCCATGTATGCGCCGCTCGTGACCCGTCTCGACACCTATTCCATCGCGCTCGATGGCACGACACGCGCTTATGTGGATGCGATCCTGTCCCTGCCGGCCTTCCAGGAATGGCGCTCGGCCGCCCTGAAGGAGGAATGGATCGTCGATGCCGACGAGGTCGACGAGGACGCCATCGAGAATTTCCGCAAGGCGGCTTGAGAATTCAGGAAAAATCGGGAAACCAGACCATGCTTCAGATGAAAACCCATTATCCCGATGCGACCCGCGTCGAGCCGTCGAACCGGCACACGCTCGCCGTCGTCGTCGACAACGAGCCGGGTGTCCTCGCGCGCATCGCCGGCCTGTTCTCGGGCCGCGGCTACAACATCGAGAGCCTGACCGTCACGGAGACGGAGCATGAGGCGCATATCTCGCGCATCACCATCGTGACGACCGGAACCGACAGCATCATCCAGCAGATCAAGAGCCAGCTGGAGCGTCTCGTGCCGGTGCACCGCGTGGTGGATCTCACGCTCACCGGCGAGGCCGTCGAGCGCGAGCTCTGCCTGGTGAAGGTCGTCGGCAAGGGCGATCACCGGGTGGAAGCGATGCGCCTCGCATCGGCGTTCGGCGCACGCACGCTGGATGCGACCCTGACCTCCTTCGTCTATGAGCTGACCGGCACGACCGATGAGGTCGAGCGCTTCATCAAGCTGATGACGGCGGTCGGGCTGGTCGAGGTGTCCCGCACGGGCGTCGCCGCCATGGCGCGGGGGGCGGAAGGGATCCTGTAAGGATCAGCCCCTGAAGTCGTTCTCCTTCAGGAAGGCTTCCTCCTCCGGCGTCGTCTCGCGGCCCAGGATGGCGTTGCGGTGAGGGAAGCGGCCGAAGCGGGCGATGATGTCGTGGTGGTGGCGTGCCCACTTGATGGAATCCTCGCCGAGGGCTTCGTTGAGGGCCACCGAGCGCTCCTGGTGCCGCAAGGACTCGGAATGCATGAAGGGCAGGTAGAAGAACCGGCGGAACTCGGGTTCCACCTTGTGGTCGAAGCCGCGCTCGATGGCGCGGTCGGCGACCATCAGGGCGACCGGGTCGGTTCTGTAGGTTTCGCGCTTCCCCCGGAACATGTTCCGGGGGAACTGGTCGAGGAGGAGAATGACGGCGAGCGCGCCCTCCGGGGTGAGCTCCCACTCGTTGAGATCGCCCCTGGCCGCGGCCTCATAGGTGGGCAGGAAACGGTCACGGCAGACCTGGTCGAAGACCTCGTCCTTCGAGAACCACTTCTCCGGACCGGCTTCGCGCCAGAACGTGACAACTTCGTCGGGAGTGGCTAGGCGCTGCATGCGGCGTCATCCTTCTCGGCTATGGGATCAAGACCAATCTAGAGCATCGGGGAGGCGTTTGAACTCTCCGGCTCGGATCGTTTGTTGACAGAATTGGCCAGGGTCTTGCGCTGGGCGCAGGCGGGGTCCGCAGTTTTGCTACAAACAACAACTTGTCAGCGCAGTTTTATTCGCTAAAAGCGGCGCCTGATAAAACAAATGTTGCGCAATCCCTGCCGGGAGGGCGCGACGGCTACGAGGACGGGGGAAAGCCCCCTTTGAGATAAGGGACCTGAGGACCATGCGTGTCTATTACGATCGCGACGCAGACATCAATCTGATCAAGGGCAAGAAGGTTGCCATCGTCGGCTACGGCAGCCAGGGCCATGCCCACACCCTGAATCTGCGCGATTCCGGCGTGAAGGACATCGTCGTGGCCCTTCGCAAGGGCTCGCCCTCCGTGGCCAAGGCCGAGAAGGCCGGCCTCAAGGTCATGGACGTGGCCGAGGCCGCCAAGTGGGCCGACGTGGTCATGATGCTGACCCCCGACGAGCTGCAGGCGGACATCTACCGCAACGAGCTGCACGACAACATGAAGCAGGGCGCGGCGCTGCTTTTCGCCCATGGCCTCAACGTCCACTTCAACCTGATCGAGCCCCGCAAGGACCTCGACGTGCTCATGGTCGCCCCGAAGGGGCCCGGCCACACGGTGCGCTCCGAGTACCAGCGCGGCGGCGGCGTGCCGACCCTCATCGCAATCCACCAGGACGCCACGGGCAATGCCCATGACATCGCGCTCTCCTATGCCTCCGCCAATGGCGGCGGCCGCGCCGGCATCATCGAGACCACCTTCAAGGAAGAGTGCGAGACCGACCTCTTCGGCGAGCAGGTGGTGCTCTGCGGCGGCCTCGTCGAGCTCATCAAGGCGGGCTTCGAGACCCTGACCGAGGCCGGCTATGCTCCCGAGATGGCCTATTTCGAGTGCCTCCACGAGGTGAAGCTGATCGTCGACCTCATCTACGAGGGCGGCATCGCCAACATGAACTACTCGATCTCCAACACGGCCGAGTACGGCGAGTACGTCACCGGCCCGCGCATCATCACGGCGGAGACCAAGGCCGAGATGAAGCGCGTCCTGGAGGATATCCAGAGCGGCAAGTTCACCCGCGACTGGATGCTCGAGAACAAGGTGAACCAGACCTCCTTCAAGGCGACCCGCGCCCGCAACGCGGCGCATCCCATTGAGGATGTCGGCGCCCGCCTGCGCGACATGATGCCCTGGATCAAGGAAAAGGCCCTGGTCGACAAGAGCCGGAACTAAGCCGTTTCAGGGCGGCGTGGCCGGTCCGCGCCGCCCTTGTTACCTTGTGCTAAGCCAAAAGCGGATTTGTCAGGTTGATAGATTCCCGTTAGTGGCACCGTAACAGTGACGTTGCGGAATTTCATGGGCGCGACGAGCCTGCTTGAAGAATTGCTGGCATTCGACCTGCCGCTCTGGGCGGGCCTCGATCCGGCTGCGCGTGCGGAGCTTCAGTCGAGGCTTCGGCGCATCGTCCTTCCCGGCGGCGAGGTTCTCTTCCGGGAGGGCGACCCGGCGGACATGCTCTACATGCTCGCCTCCGGCGCCCTCGGGGTGTCCGTGCAGGGGGAGCATGGCGAACAGCGGCGCATCGCCCGCATCGCTCCGCCCGAGACCATCGGCGAGATGGCCCTCATCTCCAACGCGCCCCGCTCGGCGACAGTCACGGCCCTCCGGGATTCCGTTCTTCTCGCTCTCGCCCGGACGGATTTCGAGCGCCTGGTCGAGCGCTCGCCCTCGGTCATGCTCTATCTCTCGAAGCTGCTCGCCGACCGGCTTCGCGCGGCGACACGCTTCTCGCCCCCGACCTTCTCGCCGACGACCTTTGCCATCGTTCCCGTCACGCAGGGCGTGGCGGTCCCGGATTTCGCGCAGGCCTTCCTGGCGGAGATGCGCCGCAGCCATGGGGCTGGAGTCGATCTGGTCGCCGCGATGCCGGCCCACGAGGACGAGACCTGGTTCTCCCGCTTCGAGGCAAGCCGCGAGCGGGTGATCTATGTCGCTTCCGAACCGTCCGGCGCCTGGACCGAGCGATGCATCCGTCATGCGGATCACGTGGTGCTGCTCGCGCGGCCGGGCGAGCAGCTGACCTGCGAGGCAGAGGCGCTGACCGGTGTCGCATCGTCCTGGCGCCGGCACGATCTCGTCCTGCTCCAGAAGCCGGATGCCGCCCGCCCGGCGCCGGCGCATCCGTCGCTGGGCCGGCTTCCCGTCAGTCAGCGCCTTCAGGTGCGTGAGAGGAGCCTGCCCGATCTGCAGCGGCTCATCCGCACCTCGAGCGGCCGCGCCGTCGGCCTCGTCCTGGCCGGGGGAGGGGCACGGGGCTTCGCTCACCTCGGCGCCATTCGGGCCTTGCACGAGCACGGCATCCCCGTCGATCTCGTGGGCGGGACCAGTATCGGGGCGGTCATGGCGGCGCTCTGCGCCCTTCAGATCGACCATGACGAGGCCTGCAACCTCATGATGGAGGCCTTTGTCCGAAACCCGCCGCTGAACGACTACACCCTGCCGCTGGTCGCCCTGATCCGCGGCCTCAAGGTCGATGCGCGGCTGATCGAATATTTCGGCGAGCGCAGCATCGAGGATCTCTGGCTGCCGTTCTTCTGCGTCTCGTCCAACCTCACGACGGGAACGACCCATGTGCATCGCCAGGGGACGCTCTGGCGGGCCCTGCGGGCGAGCCTCGCCATTCCCGGGCTGCTCCCGCCCGTGATCGACCCGGAGGGCGTGCTCGTCGACGGGGCCATGATGAACAATCTGCCGGCCGACATCATGGCCGATCTCCAGAGGGGCCCGGTGCTCGGGATCGACGTGGCGCGGGATGTCGCCTTCACGTCTCCGGGCGACGAGGAGCGGAAGGCCCCGCTGCTGCGCCGGATCCTCGGCCTGCCGACCAACGCACCGGACATCGTCAGCCTGCTCTACCGCTCGGCCACGATTTCCAGCGACGCCCAGACCCTCAAGGCCCGCGCCTATGCCGCCCTCGTGATCCATCCGCCCCTCGCAGACGTGCCGCTGCGAGGGTGGGAGCAGTTCGAGAAGGTGGTCGACATCGGCTATCGCCATACCCGGGAACGCATCGAGGCGGGCGCGCTCGCGGCTTTCAGGGTTCCTTGAGGGGCAGGGCGCATCGGGCTCACGTCAGGGTTCCCGGCTTGCGCAGGAGGATGTCCATCTCAGCCAGCCTGCGATGGGTGGGGAGAGGGTGTGGCGCGGCGCTCCCCGCTCACATGCGGTGCAACGCCATGGCGGCCGCGGCTACGGCAAGGCCGAGAATGGGGCCGAGGGCTGCCGCGCGATGCTTCCAGTACCAGTGGACGGCGCAGATGCACGCGAGGACCGCCAGAAGGGCGGCGAGATCCTGCATCAGGTAATTCACCTTTGTCGGCCCCTTGAGCGGCGCGGCCTTCTCCCAGCTTTCCATCATCCAGATGATCGCGAAGAGAATGAACGCGGCGGCGGAGATGGTGGGCCACCAGGCAGCCGGCAATCCGATTTGAAGCGGGTCGGCCGCTTCGTCGGCAGGCGCGATGAGAGCTGGTTCCTCGCAGGAACCTGGGGCAGGGAGCGTCACAACAGGGTTTCCGTGATGTTATGGTTATCCCGTAACATCACGGAGACTTGGCGGCAGCTCTGGAAACGGAGGGGGGCGGCTCACCGGTCGGGCGAGCCGCCGGGTCTCACTGCTGGTTGCCCTTCGTGTTCTGCGCCTTGTTGTTGTCCTGCTTGCCGGGATCCATGCGGTTCTTCATGGTGCCGCCCGAGCCACGCGTATGGGTGCTGGGGTGCTTCTTGCTCTCAGCGGAATTGTCGCCGCTCATCTTGCCTTTGCCCATGGGGGACCTCCTTTGGTGACGGAAGTCAATGACCCCTGGGACAGCGGGTTCCCGGATGCGTCCGCCTACCACAGCAGATAATGCGCGAGCCCCGCTCCGGGCGCGAGGATCACGAAGGCCCAGACGGAGGCCGAGGCCATGTTGGCGGCCTGGAACAGGACAGGAGGCATCAGGAAGATGCCGGCGATGAGCGCGATGACCGCGCGGATCGGGCCGAAGAAGCGTCCCAGGAACACGGCCCAGGGGCCGAAGCGCTGGAAGAAGCTCTCGCCGCGCGCGATCAGCTTCGGGTTGCGGGACAGGGGCCAGAGCTCATAGGCGGTCTTCTTGTAGCGCTGCCCGATTGCGAAGGAGAGCCAGTTCCCGAGAAAGCCGCCGCAGACGGCTCCGGTCCATGCCATCCAGAACGGGATGTCGGCCGCCGCGAGCACGAAGCCGACGGCGATCAGGATCGTCATGGTGGGCAGCAGCAGGGACACGAAGGCAAGGGATTCGGCAAAGGTCATGAGCCCGAGCACGACAGGCGCGTAGCTCCTGTGGTTCTGCACGAATTCCACGATGCTGGTCTTCAGAAACTCGATGTCCATGGCGCCGGTCTGGTCCTCTTGCGGTTCGAGGGGTCAATACGGTTTGTCGCGGCAAGAACCAACTGTTTCGGTGATGAATGAGATCACATCACGCGATTTGAAGCGGGGCGGTTGTTGCGCTAACCCATAGACGAAAGGGGCCAGAGCCATGAATGTTCTCTCGATCCAGTCCCATGTCGCCTACGGGCATGTGGGCAACGCCTCCGCGGTCTTTCCGATGCAGCGCCTCGGCGTCGAGGTCTGGCCTATTCACACGGTGCAGTTCTCCAACCATACCGGCTACGGTTCCTGGAAGGGCCGCGTCTTCGACGGGCCGGCCATCGAGGACCTCGTGGAGGGCATCGCGGAGCGGGGCGTCCTCGACCGCTGCGACGGCGTTCTCTCCGGATATATGGGCTCCGCCGATATCGGCAACGCGATCCTCTCGGCGGTGGCGCGGGTGCGCGCGCTCAACCCGGAGGCGCTCTATTGCTGCGATCCGGTGATCGGCGATGTGGGGCGCGGCGTGTTCGTGCGGCCGGGCATCCCGGAATTCATGCGCGAGCAGGCCGTGCCCGCCGCCGACATCATCACTCCGAACCAGTTCGAGCTCGACTACCTGTCCGGCCTGGCGACGCGGAGCCTGGACGACGTGAAGCAGGCGATTGCGACCGTGCAGGCGATGGGCCCCCGGGTCCTGCTCGTGACCTCCGTGGAGACGACGGAAACGCCCGACGGAAGCATCGATCTCGTCGCCGGAGAAAGCGGTCGCTTCTGGCGGGTGCGCACGCCGAAGCTGTCGCTCTCCATCAATGGGGCAGGGGACGCCATCGCGGCACTGTTCTTCGTTCATTACGCCCGCTCGCGCTCGGCCTCGACGGCTCTCGCGGAAGCCTCGGCTTCCGTCTACGGCCTGCTCAAGCGTACGGACGAGGCCGGCTCCCGCGAGATCCTGACCATCGCGGCGCAGGACGAGTTCGTCTCGCCCAGCCATCGATTCGAGGCATTGGAGATCTGAAGCCGAATTCGATTCGGCGACGCAGGCGTGAAGGCCCATAGGTCGAAGGGAGAAGCCCGCCTGCCTTGCGATCCGTCTTGAGCCGGTCCTAGAATGCCGCCCGAAAGAGGGAACATGAGGATCGGAATGGATCAGGCAACCTCCCTTGCGGCGGTGGCGCTCAACGATGTCGCCATCACGTTCGGGCCGAAAGTGGGTGGGTACACGGCGGTCAGCGGCATTGATCTCTCGGTGCGTCCGGGCGAGTTCGTGGCGATCGTCGGCCCCACGGGATCGGGCAAGTCCACGATCCTGAATGCCGCGGCGGGCCTGCTGACGCCTTCCGCCGGCCAGGTCAGGATCTTCGGCAGCGATCTGTCCAGCCTCAATCTACGTGCCGGCTACCTCTTCCAGCAGGATGCGCTGATGCCGTGGAAGACGGCGCTCGACAATGTGGCCGTCGCTCTCGAATCGAAGAATGTCCCGCGCAAGGACGCTCTGCAGCGCGCGCGGGAATGGCTCGGACGTGTCGGCCTCAAGGCCTTCGTCGACCGCTATCCGCACATGCTCTCAGGCGGGCAGCGCAAGCGCGTGGCCCTGGCCCAGGTGCTGATCCGCGATCCCGAGATCCTTCTGATGGACGAGCCCTTCGGGCCGCTCGACGCGCAGACACGCCAGATCATGGGCAATCTGCTGCTGAGCCTGTGGGCGGCGGACCGCAAGGCGGTGATGTTCGTCACGCACGACCTCGAGGAGGCGATCGCGCTCGCCGATCGCGTGGTGCTGATGTCGGCGGGACCCGCCGCTGGGATCATCGGCGATTTTTCCGTGGAGCTGCCGCGGCCGCGCGACATCGCGGAGGTGCGCATGGAGCCTACGTTCCACCGCATCCACAAGGAGATCTGGGCGAGCCTGCGCGTCGAGGTTCAGAAGGCCTACAGCCAGGGGGAGGGAACCTGATGCCGCGCCTGAAACTGACCGTTCTCCAGATCGGCGTGGGCCTGATCTTCCTCCTGCTCTGGCATGTGCTGACCGTTTACCCGATCTCGGGAACGCCCAAGCAGGTCCAGTTCTTCTTCTCGACGCCGCTCGACGTTCTGAAGCGGTGCTGGACCCTCTTCGCCAGCGGAGAGATCTGGAGGCATCTCTGGATCACGCTGGTCGAAACCATCCTGGCCTTCCTGATTGGCGCAGGCGGCGGAATCATTTTCGGGTTCCTCTTCGCGCGCAAGGAGCTGCTTGCTGCGGTGTTCGATCCTTACATCAAGGCCGCGAACGCGCTGCCGCGCGTGGTGCTCGCCCCGATCTTCGCTCTGTGGTTCGGACTCGGCATCTGGTCGAAGGTGGCGCTCGGCTTCACGCTCGTGTTCTTCATCGTGTTCTTCAACGTGTATCAGGGCGTACGCGAAGTCTCGCCCGTCGTGCTCGCCAATGCGCGGATGCTCGGCATGAACGAGCGCCAGCTTCTCAAGCACGTCTATTGGCCGTCGGCGCTCACCTGGGTGTTCTCGTCCCTCCACACCTCCGTGGGCTTCGCGCTCGTGGGTGCGGTCGTGGGCGAATATCTCGGGTCGTCCGCCGGCCTCGGATACAAGATCCACGAGGCGGAAAGCGTCTTCGACGTGACAGGCGTCTTCGCCGGCATGCTGATCCTGTCCGTCTTCGTCATCCTCATCGATCTTCTCGTGACGAGGATCGAAAACAGCTTCCTGGTCTGGCGGCCGCAGACATCGCTGGCCGCGAGAACCTAGAATAGAACAACCCAATCACAACAGGGAGAAACGCCATGGAACGCCGTACATTTCTGAAAAGCGCAGGAGTCCTCGGACTGACCGCGGCTCTGGGTCCGAAGGCCTTTGCCCAGGGAGCGCCGGAGAAGGCGAAAGTGACGCTCGGCGTCGGCGGAAAGCCGCTGCTCTACTACCTTCCGCTCACCATCGCGGAGCGCAAGGGCTTCTTCAAGGAGCAGGGCCTCGAGGTCGAGATCAACGATTTCGGCGGCGGCGCGAAGTCGCTCCAGGCTCTCGTCGGCGGCTCCGTCGACGTGGTGACCGGGGCCTACGAGCACACGATCCGCATGCAGGCCAAGGGTCAGGACGTGGTGGCCGTCACCGAGCTCGGCCGCTTCCCGGCGATCGTCATCGCGGTGAAGAAGGACAAGGCCGGGCAGGTCAAGTCGGCGGCGGACTTCAAGGGCCTCAAGATCGGCGTTACCGCGCCGGGTTCCTCGACGGCGCTCACCGCGCAATACGCCATGGTGAAGGCCGGCCTGAAGCCGTCCGATGCCGCCATCATCGGCGTCGGCTCCGGGGCCAGCGCGGTGGCCGCCATGAAGAAGGGCGAGATCGACGTGATCTCCCATCTCGATCCGGTCATCGCGAAGCTCGAGGCGGACGGGGACGTCCAGATCCTCATCGACACGCGCACCGAGGCCGGAACCCGCGCGCTCTTCGGCGGCTCGAACCCGGCGGCGACGCTTTACACGAAGAAGGACTTCATCGAGAAGAATCCGCAGACCACGCAGCGCCTCGTCAATGCCCTCGTGAAGAGCCTGAAATGGCTCCAGACCGCGAAGCCCGAGGATATCGCCGCCACGGTGCCGGAGGAATACTACCTGGGCGACAAGCCGCTCTACCTCAAGGCCGTGCAGAACTCGCTCGAGAGCTATTCGCGCGACGGCATCATCCAGATGAGCGGCATGCAGAGCGTGCTCGACATGCTGCGCCAGCTCGATCCCGAGCTGAAGGATGCCAAGATCGACCTCGCCGCGACCTTCAACGACCGCTTCGTCCGCCAGGCGGCGATATAATCGGAAGGCTTCCGGGCCAGGACCTCATCCTGAGAAGCGAGCCCGGAAGCGCCGACAGACTCTCCTCCCCCTTGTGGGGAGGAGGTGGAGGTGGGGGTGTCGGCGCCAGAGCCTGACAGGCTATCGCTCACACCCCCCCCCCCGGGGGGGGGGGGGGGGGGCGCGCCGCCCCCCCCCCCCGGCGCGGGG
>JAEWKH010000080.1 GCA_023386155.1 Pseudomonadota bacterium | reverse complement strand
CGCCGGCGAGGCCGGCGAGCGCGACGAGGGCCCTGTCGGCGGCGGGAAGCCCGAGGGCGGCAGGGATCATTCGCCGCGCTCGGCGAGCAGCCGGGCGATGCTGGCGCGGAGATCCGCGACGCCGTCGTCGGTGCGGCTCGAGGTCACGACGATCTCCGGATAGGCCGCCGGGCGCCGGGCGATCGCCGCGGCGGTGGCGTCGAGCCGGGCCTCGATCTCGCCCTTCTTGAGCGCATCCGCCTTGGTCAGCACGATCTGATAGGAGACCGCCGCCTTGTCGAGGCCGTCCAGCACCTCGGCGTCGTTCGGCTTGATGCCGTGGCGCGAGTCGATCAGCACGTAGACCCGGGCGAGGTTGGCCCGTCCGCGCAGATAGGCGTGGATCAGCTCGGTCCAGGCCGCCACCTTCGCCTTCTCGACCGCGGCGTAGCCGTAGCCCGGCATGTCGACCAGGACGAGCTTGCCGCCGCCTATGTCGAAGAAGTTGAGCTGCTGGGTGCGCCCCGGCGTGTGCGAGGTGCGCGCCAGCGCGTTGCGGCCGGTGAGCGCGTTGATCAGGCTCGACTTGCCGACATTGGAGCGGCCCGCGAAGGCGATCTCGTGACCCCGCATCGGCGGCAGGATCGCGAGCTTGTCGGCGGCGTAGAAGAAGTCGGCCGAGCCGGCGAAGAGCAGCCGCCCCGCTTCGCGCAGGGCCGCCGCCTTCTCGGCCTCGGACTGATGGTCGGTGTTCACCGGGTCCTGCATCGGCTCTCGGCCCTCAGCTCTCGGCCCTCAGCTCTTGGCCTTGGCCGTCTTCGGCGTGCGCGAGAACGTCGAGCGCAGGTTGTCCCATAGCTCCACCTTCACCCCGTTGCGCCGCATGATCACGTATTGCTGGATCACCGACAGGGTGTTGTTCCAGGCCCAGTAGATCACCAGGCCGGCCGGGAACGAGCCGAGCATGAAGGTGAAGATGATCGGCATGAAGGTGAAGACCTGGGCCTGGACCGGGTCCGGCGGCGCGGGGTTCATCTTCATCTGCACGAACATCGTCACGCCCATGATGAGCGGCCAGATGCCGAGGTGGAGGAAGTCCGGCGGCGTGTAGGGCAGGAGGCCGAACAGGTTGAACAGCGAGGTCGGGTCGGGTGCCGCGAGGTCGCGGATCCAGCCGAAGAACGGCGCGTGCCGCATCTCGATGGTGACCAGCAACACCTTGTACAGCGCAAAGAACACCGGCATCCAGGTGAACATCATCTTCTGCACCGGATCCGGCGGCTCCGGGTTCATCTTCATCTGGATGAACATCGTGATGCCCATCAGGATCGGCCAGACACCGATCAGCAGCATCGACGGCACGGCGAAGGGCAGCAGGCCGAAGAGGTTGAAGATCGAGGTCGGATCGGGCGCCGCGAGATCGCGGATCCAGCCGAAGAACGGCGCGTGCCGCATCTCGATGGTGACGAACAGGATCTTGTAGAGCGCGAAGAAGACGGGGATCTGGACCAGCACCGGCCAGCAGCCGGCGAGCGGGTTGATCTTCTCCTTCTTGTAGAGCTCCATCAGCGCCTGCTGCTGCTTCATCTTGTCGTCCGCATAGCGCTCGCGGATCGAGGCCATCTCCGGCTGCACGGCCTTCATCTTCGCCATGGAGGCGTAGGACTTGTTGGCGAGCGGGAAGAACAGGATCTTCAGCAGCACCGTGACGAGCAGGATCGCGACGCCGAAGTTGCCGAACAGGCGGAAGAAGAAGTCGAGCACCTTAAACAGCGGCTTGGTGATGAAGTAGAACCAGCCCCAGTCGATCAGGAGATCGAAGTTCTTGATGCTGTAGGTCTCGTGATAGGCGTCGACGGTCGCGACCTCCTTGGCGCCGGCGAACAGGCGCTGGGTCACTTCGGTCGTCGCGCCGGGCTGGAGCGTCTGCGATGCACCCGCAATCGTCGCCTGGTAGGTGCGATCCGCAGTCTGCCCATGCTGCGACGTGAAGGAGCCCTGGAAGGGCTGCGTCTGATCGGGGATAACGGCCGCGGCCCAGTACTTGTCTGTGATGCCGAGGAAGCCTCCGGTGACCGAGTTCCAGATCTGGCCGACCGTGCTGCCGCCCGCGATCGGCTCCTTCTTGTCCAGGTTGGCGTAGGTGATCTCCTGGAGGCCCTCGTCCCCGAGGACGCCGATCATGCCCTCGTGCAGCACGTAATAGCCGAGGGTGACCGGCATTCCGTGGCGGGAAACGAGGCTGTAGGGCTGCAGCGTCACGGGAGCCGAGCCGCGGTTCTCGACCCCGTCCTTGACCGTGAACATGTACTTGTCGTCGACCGAGATCGTGCGGCGGAAGACCAGACCCTGCTCGTTCTGCCAGGTCAGGGTGACGGGGCTGCCGGGGGTCAGCGAGGTCTTGTCGGCCGTCCAGACGGTGTTCTGGTTCGGCAGGCTGCCGGCCTGGGCGCCGACCCAGCCGAATTCCGCGTAATACGGGTTCTGGGTGCCGGCGGGCGACAGGAGCACGATGATCGGGCTATTGGGGTCGACGGTCTCGCGATAGTTCTTCAGCGCCACGTCGTCGATGCGGCCGCCGCGCAGGTTGATGGAGCCGGCGATGGCGGGGGTGTCGATGGTCACGCGCGGCGAGGCGGCGAGGGCGGCCTCACGGGTTTGGACAGCCGAGGCCGCCGGCGTGCCCGGAACCGTTCCCGGCACGGTGGGCGAGGCACCGCCAGCCTGGCTCGGGCTCGGCGGCGCATTCGGCGCCGTGGGATTGACCTGCGTGGACTGCGCCTGCTGGGCGGCCTGCCGCTGCCTTTCGGCCTGGGGAGCCGCAAAGAAGTATTGCCAGCCTAGCAGGATCGCCAGCGACAGCGCGATGGCGACGATGAGATTTCGGTTGTCTTCACGCATGGGAATGTCCGCGACGCTCGCCGTTGGGGGGAGGTGAGGAATGGCGACGCTCTGCAGGCAGCGCGCTTTTCGGTCGGGTGACCGTCCGCAGCGCGCGCCGGAGATCGTCGATGAGCAGATCGAAATCGGCGGAAAGGATGTCGCGGCGTCCGATGACGACCACGTCCGCGTCGATATTCGTGTAATCCTTGCCTGCCGTGGGAATGGCAGCCCGGAGCCGGCGCTTGATCCGGTTGCGTTCGGTGGCGTGGCCGACCCGCTTCGTGACCGTGAGGCCGAAGCGCAGGCCGAGGCCCGAGCCCTCGCGCAAACGAGCCTGAACCGTCATCCGCTCGGTATGAAAGCGGCGGCCAGAGGCCGCCGCGACGAAGTCAGGTCTTTTCGTCAGACGCCCGAGGCTTGACTCTGCGCGAGGCTCGCGCATCGGGCAATCCTTAAGCTGCTTACGCCGAGAGGCGCTTGCGGCCATGGGCGCGGCGAGCGGCAATGACCTTGCGGCCACCCTTGGTCGCCATGCGCGCACGGAAGCCGTGGCGGCGCTTGCGAACCAGCTTGCTCGGTTGATACGTCCTCTTCACGGCACATCTCCGGTCGAATGGGGCAGCGGTGCTCGATGGCTCGCGCCCGTCTGGTTAAGATGGGGTCGCCCCCGAAACTGTCTCGAAAAAACGATCAGCGCCCCAGAAGAGCGCTGTCAGCTTGCGGGCTTATGACGGAATGGAGGGGCAAAGTCAACGCCGCTCTGGCCTTTATGCGGCAATCGGCCCGGCATCGCCGCGGCCTCCAAAACCCGTGGGCCCGGCCACTCCGGACGCTACATATCGTCGGGGAAACCAGGGGGATCCGTGGTCGATACGCAGCCAAAGCCTCATAGCAGACAGGAGCCGGCCCGTCTCTGGCGCATTCTGCCCCTCGTGCTGATGGCCCTGGCGCTCGCCGGAACCTTCGCGTCGGGACTGCACCGCTCGCTGAGCTTCGAGGCCTTCCTTCAGTACCAGGATCGGCTCCAGGATCTCGTCGCCGTCCATCGTTGGGCGATGCTGGGGCTTTTCTGCCTGATCTACGTAGCGGCCGTGACCCTGTCCCTGCCGGTTTCTGCGTTCCTGACCACCATCGGGGGCTATCTGTTCGGCTGGGCGCTCGGCGGGATCGCAGCCTCCATGGCGGCGACGCTCGGAGCGACGGCCCTCTTCCTGATCGCCCGCACGTCCCTCGGGCGGCCGCTCCTGGAGAGGGCGGGCCCCCTCGTCCAGGGGCTGGCGGCCGGCTTCCGGAGGCAGGCCTTCCTCTACCTGCTGTCCCTGCGCCTGATTCCCGTGGTGCCGTTCTGGCTGACGAATCTCGCCGCCGCCTTCTTCGGCATGGCAACGAGGCCCTTCATGCTCGCGACCCAGATGGGCATGCTGCCCGTCTCCTTCGCCTTCGCCTTCGCCGGATCCGGTCTCGACGAGACCATATCCAGGCAGGAGGAGCTCCGCGCCGGCTGCCTGGCTTCGGGCCGAGGAGGGTGCGACGTCGATCTCAGTGCCGGAAGCCTGTTGACGCCCGAGTTGATGATCGCTCTAGCTATCCTGGCATTTCTGGCGCTGGTTCCGGTTGCGCTGAGGAACTGGCGCCGGCGCGTCGCCGACGAGGGGTCATGATCGAGAGAGCGGATCGGGTTTTTCGCGAGGAACGATGCGCCAGCAGACGGGATCCATCCCGGACCACCTATATTTCAGATATTGCTGGGAGCGGCGGTGGAGTTTCTCCAGCCGTCGGCCCAGAATCCCTGGTCGCGGCGAAGGCCCGTCCCGGCTCGCCGCCTGGAATGCAACGTGAATGAACCGCAAGCCGACCACTATCGCCGGGCGTTTCCTGAGCCAGTTCGGGCTTTCCGCGCGCCTGCTCCTGCTGACGGTCCTCTTCGTGATGATCGCGGAGGTGCTCATCTATGTGCCCTCCGTGGCCAATTTCCGCCTGACCTGGCTCAATGACCGCCTGGCGGCAGCCCAGATCGCCGCCATGGTTCTGGATGCCGCGCCTGAGGAATCCCTGTCGGAAGAGCTGGAGCTGCGCCTCCTGCACGGGGTCGGGGCCAGGGCCATCGCCCTGAAGGGAGGAGGCCGCCGGAGCCTGCTCGCGGCGGGGGAGATGCCGCAGGAGGTGAGCAAGACGGTCGACCTGCGCGACGCGAAATGGATGACCCTGGTCCAGGACGCCTTCTCGGTCCTGTTCCATCCCGCGGACAAGCCGATTCGGGTCATCGGGGCCGGCATGGGGGTGGAGTTCGTCGAGCTGATCCTCGACCAGGCGCCCCTGCGCCGCGCCATGATCGAGTTCTCGCGCAACATCCTGTTCCTGTCCCTCTTCATCTCCATCATCACGGCGAGCCTCGTCTACCTCACCCTGCAATGGGTGATCGTGCGTCCGGTGCGGCGGCTCACCGGCAACATCGCGGAGTTCTCGAGCAATCCGGAGGACGCCTCCCGGGTCATCCAGCCGACCGACCGCGACGACGAGATCGGCCTCGCCGAGCAGGCGCTCGCCCGCATGGAGACGACGCTCGCCGACGAGCTGCGCCAGAAGCGGCGCCTGGCGCAGCTGGGCCTGGCGGTCAGCAAGATCAACCACGAGCTGCGCAACATGCTCACCACGGCCCAGCTTCTCACCGATCGCCTCGACAATGTCAGCGACGAGAGCGTCCAGCGCATCGCCCCCAGGCTGGTCAACACCCTCGACCGGGCCATCGCCTTCTGCGAGACCACCCTGGCCTATGGCCGGGCGACGGAGCCCCTGCCGCAGCGGCGACTCATTCCCCTGGCGCCCTTGATCGGGGAGCTGTCGAACCTGACCGATCTCGCGCCGGAGGTCGGGATCGCCTTCGAATCGCAGGTGCCCGAGGACCTGATGATCGATGCCGATCCGGACCAGCTCTCCCGGGTTCTGGTGAATGTGGTCCGCAACGCGGTCCAGGCCCTGAGCCAGACCGGATCGCCCGAGGGGCGGCCGCGGATCGACGTGACCGCGTCGCGGGAGGGCGGCACGGTCTGCATCCTCATCAGGGACAACGGTCCCGGCATTCCCGAGCGGGCGAAGGCCAACCTGTTCACCCCCTTCCAGGGCTCGGCCCAGAAGGGCGGGACGGGCCTGGGCCTGCCGATCGCGGCGGAACTCGTCCAGCTCCATGGCGGGACGATCATCCTCGATGAGAGCCAGGGCAAGACCTGCTTCAAGATCACGATCCCGGACCGGCCGTCCCCCCTGGCGGGGGGCGCCGATTCCGAGGCCGGCGATGCGACGGAAGCGGAATGAGCATCGAACGGATCCGGAAGGCGGCCTCCGCTTCCGGGTCATGGGCAAACTGAAGCTTTCCGCACATCTTCTGCACGAAGAGGCTTGCCAACCGGATCAGATCCCTCTATGTCACCGGCCTCGGCGGACGTTGCTTCCCAAGAGCGACATGCCGACCAAGCGCCCGTAGCTCAGCTGGATAGAGCACCAGACTACGAATCTGGGGGTCAGAGGTTCGAATCCTTTCGGGCGCGCCATTTTTCCTAACATCGATACTGAACGTACGAAGGTTCGAGGCCCCGGCCTTTTCGCGCCGCGGCCTCTGTGGCGTCCGGACCTAAACCTCGGCCGCTGGAGTGATGCCCAGGTCGTTGAGCTTGGCGCGAACCTCCTCGACGGGCCGTTTCAGCTTCAAGCTGATCACCGAGACCGGAGCTCCCTCGCGGGCGAGGGACAGAAGAGCTTGAACGGCCTCGTAGTTCCATTGGTCTCCAGCAGGGTTCATGGCCTTGTCTCCAGGTGGGCGGGGCGAAAGCCTCGGCTGCAAGTGCGGCGAGATGATGAAAAGCGCGCTTTGGGGAAGGCTTCGCCGCAACCTTAGCCGAGGATCCGCGTTGCTTGTGAAGGCAACGCAGACCAAGGACCCATCATGAGCATCATCTGGACCATCATCATCGGCTTCGTGGCGGGCGTGATCGCCAAATGGATCATGCCGGGCCGTAACGAGCCATCCGGGTTCATCCTCACGACCATTCTCGGCATCGTGGGCGCCGTCGTTGCCACCTATCTCGGGCAGGCTCTGGGCTGGTACCGGGCGGACGAGGGGGCAGGATTCATCGGCGCCATCGTCGGGGCGATCATCGTTCTCTTCATCTATGGCCTGATCGCCGGTCGGCGCTCCACGTCGTCGTACTGATCGGCTTCGCGATCGGAACCGGAATGACAAGGGCCACAGTTTCTCTGTGGCCCTTGCCGTATCAGCCGCGGTGGGCGATCCGGTCGTTCCCGTGCGAGCCCATGAGGGCGGCCTTGACGGGGCAGTTGCCCATATAGCCGCGCCAGGCAAGATAGGATCCGCCCGCGAGCGCCAGGATGTTCAGGAGCGGGTTCGGGCGCGGCTTCGCCGCTGCCGCCGCGAGGCCGAGGCCGGCCAGCATGTAGGCGCCGCGCTCGACCGTGCTGAGGTTGGGCTCTCCATTCATCAGTGATTCCGTGCCTGCCAGGAGCATGTTCGTCACGTCGTTCCTCCATGAATTCACCTTGGCCGAACGCGACGTGAAGCGGTGTTGTTCCTTTGAATCGTCATGCCG
Source organism: Pseudomonadota bacterium (assembly GCA_023386155.1). GTDB lineage: Bacteria > Pseudomonadota > Alphaproteobacteria > Rhizobiales > Beijerinckiaceae > Microvirga. The sequence goes on along the minus strand of JAEWKH010000080.1, from coordinate 5,372 downwards.
CCGGAATCGGGAGGAACCCCAAAGCTTGACCTTCGTTGAGTCCACGCTCAACCGAGGAGTTGTTACGATGGCAGCCAAGGAAAAGACCTTGAACGACCTGTTCCTTCATACGCTGAAGGATGTTTTCTACGCCGAGAAGCAGATCCTGAAGGCCCTGCCGAGGATGGCCAAGAACGCCGAATCCGAGGAGCTGAAGCAGGCTTTCGAAACGCACCGCCAAGAGACGGAAGGACAGATCGAGCGGCTTGAGAAAGTCTTCGAGATGCTCGGCAAGCCGGCCCGCGGCGTGCAGTGCGAGGCCATCAACGGCATCATCGAGGAAGGCAAGGAGGTCATGGAGGACTTCGCGGACAGCGAGGCTCTCGACGCCGGTATCCTCGCGGCCGCGCAGGCGGTCGAGCATTACGAGATCACCCGCTACGGCTCCCTGAAGACCTGGGCCGAGGAGCTGGGCATGAGCGATGCCGCGAAGCTCCTCGACCAGAATCTCCAGGAGGAAAAGAAGACCGACAAGCTGCTGACCGAGCTCGCGGAAGCCCGCGTGAACACGAAGGCGGCATAAGGGACGCTCTTCACGGGCAAGGCCTCGCGCTTTCACGGGCGCGAGGCCTTTCTTTTTCAGGAATGTTCGAAACGGCCGGCTTCAATGCCGATGGGCCGTGTCCGGCACGATTTTCGTGTCCAGGACCAGCCGCATGGAGCCCGACGGCGTGATCTCGAGCGCGGCTCTCAACGTATCGGGATGTTCCACCAGATGCATGAAGGCGAGAAGCCGCAAGCGCACGATGGGAGGAAACTGCGCAAGGCAATGCACCAGATTCTGGGATGCACGATCGATCATTTCGTCATGGACGAAGGACGAGAGGGGAGGGAGTTCCTCAGGAAGCGACATGCGGCACCCGATCACGATGAAAGAAGGACGCGTCATCTCGTAAGAGGGAGGAGCCACGTAGGGCGGCCAGCCTGCTGACATGCTCCAGGCTTTCCTCAGAGATGCGAATGGCTGCCGCGATGCAAGGCTGGCCCTCGATCATGGTCGGCAGACCGAGCGGGCGCACCTTGAACCCGGCTTGGTGCCAGCGAGGCAACCACCACATCTCCACGACGGCGGTTACCTCCGTGATACCCTCAGCGAGGCAGAATTGCTGGAAGGCAGCCAGGAGGCGGCAATCCGTGCGGCCGGTTCGCCGCTCCTTGACGATGAAGTAGCGCGTGCACTCGAGGATGGTGGCGCCGGAGAGCACGCCTCTCTCCTTCACGAGGTAAGGAAAGGCCTCGCTGATCATATGCGGCAGGAGTGTCGGATAGAGCCTCAGGCCCCCGATGACGCGGCCCTTGTCGAGAGCGATCAGATAGGTGGCGTTCTGGTTGTCGTAGGCATCGATCTCCCGTCCATCGGGACGCCGCAGATCATGCCAGCCCCTCTCCTCAACGAAAACCTCGTGTCTGAGGCGGAAATACTCATCGAGAACTTCTGAATAACGAGCCTTGTCGGCTCCGGAGATCACCTGAATTGTGGTCATTCCCCATGCCCTCCAGTCTTTCGGAGAGCAGTGTCCACGGCTGATCAGATTTGAACATTGTAGGAAATTACAGGTGCTTTTACGTCAGATCTCGATGAGGCGGTGCTGAAGTGCTCGAGCCACGGCATGAGTCTTGTTGGCAGCGCTGAGCTTCTGGCAGGCGCTGCTGATATGGGCCGTGATGGTCCTTTCCGTTACGCCCAGGATCTCCCCCGTATCCGCGGCGGATTTGCCCAACGCCGCCCAGCGCAGCGTCTCCTTCTCGCGGGCGGTCAGCGGATTGGGCTGGGGGGAGGGGGCCAGGATCAGCCTCGCACGCTCGAAGGCGTAGATGGCCATCAAGTGGAGGGCTGGCTTGGTCTGTGGGGTCAGATCGAGCTGAGGACCGCTCATGGAGAGGCAGGCCTCGAAGCCATTCAGCCCATGAATCGGCAGGCAGTAGCCTTGCTTCATACCGAATTCCGCCGCCCCGCGCATGATCTCTGCCCCTTTGGGGTTCGTGTCAGGATCGCATGGGGCTTCGGCCCATTCGAAGGGCTGGACGGTCCGTCGGCAAAGCCGGATCACGGGATCGTGCCGGTCGAACCCGTTCTGCGTGTAGCGACGATACCAATCCAGGGGCCATTTCTTCAGAAGAACCAAGGTCTCGATCCGCTGATCCGGATGCGGCAGCCCGGTCATGATGAAGTTCTCGAAGCCGAAGCGGGCAAAGGACCGCTCCATAGCGTCAACGATTTCATGGGGTGTGGCTAGATGGTCCAATCCACCAATGAAATCAAAGGCTTCTGCTGAATGGTCAAGGCTGCGGCCGCTCACGGGCACCTCCGGGAGATGTACAACCCACAATCATATGTGATACTGTGTCACAACCTATAGATTAAATTTTCGGAATAAACTACCAAAAGTTATATAAACCGCATACGTAGAACAAGATATCCATAAGCAGGAGCGGTTTTTTGCAGAAGAAGTCCCCTACCGAGATCGACAGGCACATCGGACACCGGGTCAGAGCCCGGCGGACCATGCTCGGGATGAGCCAGGAGAAACTCGCGGAGGCCCTGGGGCTCACGTTCCAGCAGGTCCAGAAATACGAGAAGGGCGTCAACCGCATCGGTGCGAGCCGTCTGCTTCACATCGCGGGCGTTCTGGACGTCAACATCGACTTCTTCTTCGAAGGAATTCCCGGGCTGCGCGCCGGCGGGTACTCGGACGACAGCCTCATGGCCGAGTTTCTGACCCGACCGGAAAGCGACCGACTCGTGCGGGGCTTCCTGAAGCTGAAGGATGACGAGGCCCGCCGGAGGGTGGCGGATCTCGTCGACTGGCTCGGATCGGCCACCTAGAGCATATCCGTGCCGTGGCTCCGGTTCGGCGGCAAAGGAAACAGCTCGGATTCCCATCCGCGGAGCCTCGGCAAAGAACGCATCAGTCCCTAAAGCATTGAGCTTCGGGACGTTCGGAACCTGCCGCGCTTCTAATGGTTACTCACTCACGATTGAGAGAGGTTGACCATGGGCGTGGGACAGCAAGACACCAACAGGCAGCAAGACAACGGCAAAGAGGATTGGGATACGCTCAAGGACGAAGTCGGCGATATCGCTGGCGTCGCTGTGGAGCGCAGCCGGTACTTCATCGATTCCGCGCGGGAGCAGGCAACGGACTATGTCGGCCGCCGCAAGGATGACGTCGCGCAGTCCGTTGCCGATTTCGCCACCTCATTGCGCGAGTCCACGCGGTCCTTCGATGAGAGGCCCAATATCAGGGCTGTCGTCGACACGGCCGCCGAGGGGCTGGAGCACCTTGCGGATTCCATCCGCGAGCGCAGCTTCGCGGACTTCTTCAACGAGTTCGAGGATGTCGTCCGCCGCCGTCCGGCGACCGCAGCCGCCGTGTCCGTCGCGGTCGGCTTCCTTGCCGCGCGCTTCATCAAGAGCACCGCCGAGGATCTGCGCTACGATTCCATGAGTGCTGGCGCGGCGCGGGGTGGGCAGGCCAGTGCCCGGCAGGCCCGGCGTCCGCGCTCCGGCACCGGCGCCTGAGATGGAGGCTGCCATGCAGGACAACGGCAACCAGACCATACAGGGCCTCGTCGGTGAGGCGCTGCGGGAATCCACGGATCTCGCGCAGAAGGAATTCACGCTCTTCAAGACCGAGGTGTCGCAGAACATCCGCACGCTTTTCATGGGGCTCGCCATGGTGGTCGTGGCCGCAATCTTCGCCATTGCGGCCGTCATGCTGCTGACGGAATCCCTCGTCGAATGGCTTGCCACGGTCGTCAATTCCGAGGCGCTCGCCGCGCTCATCGTCGGCGGAGTGATGGCGCTCATCGCGATCGGCCTCGGTCTGTGGGGACGCAACGCCATGAACTCGTCCGCCCTCATACCGCAACGGACGATGCGCTCTCTCCAGCGCGACGCTGAAGTCCTGTCCGAACGAGGTGCATGATGACGACACAGAGTCTGCAGGAGATGGAGAGGGACATCGAGCGCAGCCGCGCTCAACTGGACCGCACCATCGATCGTCTTCAGGACAAGATGTCCGTCTCCGGTGTCGTCGACGACGTGCTCGGAACAGCCCGCAATGGCCAGTACGGGCCACTCTACGAGAGGGTTCTGGACACGGTCAGGAGCAACCCGGTTCCCGTCATGCTCATCGCCATGGGCGTCGGACTTCTGGCCTATCGTCTCGGGCGAAGCACGGTTCCTCGGAGAACCCGGTTGATCGCGGCCGACGAGGATCTGATCACCGAAGAGCATCTTCTGATGGAGGTCGAGGATTCTCGCCTCTATGGGGCCCAAGCCCCGTTGCACACGACGGACCCGATGTTCGAGCGTCCCGACACGCGTTCCCGATTTTGACGAATAGAACAGGAGTTTTCCATGGCCAACAGCAAGAATGAAACTGGCAAGCCGGGCGGAACCCAGTCAGGAACGACTGGCAACGTTTCCGCCGGAACGTCGGTCGGCAATATCGGCCAGACGCCCATGCCTCACGCCCATGAGCAGCGCTCGGCGCAAGGCACCGGCACGGCGGGCGGCAACCAGGCATCCGAGCAGCAGAGAAACCAGTCGTCTCAGCAGGGCGCTCAGGGGCAGGGCGGTTCGGTGGCCGACAAGGCTCAACAGGCTGCGGACCAGGTGCGTGAGAAGGCGGAAGAAGCCTATGAGGGTGCTTCCGAATGGGCTCGTGACACCTATGAGCGCGCATCCCATTGGGCGTCCGATACCTACGAGGGGCAGCGCCGTCGTGCGCATCACATGCGCGGCCGTTCTGCGCGCGCTTTCGGCAATGCCCGCGGCGGCGTTCAGAGCTACGTGTCCGAAAATCCGATGGTCGTCGGACTTGTCGGTTTGGCCGCAGGCCTTCTCCTGGGCGCCCTGTTGCCGCGCACCCGGCGGGAGAACGAGATGTTCGGCGAATGGGCCGACGAGGTCCGCAATCAGGGAATGCGTTATGCCCGTGATGCCGCCAATCGCGGTCGCGAATACGTCGAGGACGCATTCAGTGGCGAAGAGGCGCGTTTCAGCCGGCACGAAAGCGAGTTCGACGGCCGGCGCGATGCCAACCGCCATTGAGCTTCATTTCCGATGACGATGAGAAGCGCCGGTGAGAACCGGCGCTTTTTTCGTGGGCTCGACACTGGGCCGGGACGGGTTAGGGAATGCGGCACGGGAGGGCTGCTGAAATGATAACGGCCACGGCAAGACGATGCGCGTACATCCGGCGTCATCGTCTCGGCATCGTGACCGCTTCTGGCAGGCGCTTGCGCCACCAGGTCGATCGATAGTTGGGAGCGCGGCCTCGGATTTCAAGGGCGGCGCCTGTCCGACGCCGCCATGACATCTATTA
>JAEWKH010000007.1 GCA_023386155.1 Pseudomonadota bacterium | reverse complement strand
CTTCGGCCGGCGTCTGAAGACGCTGAAGGGCCTCACGCCTTACGAGCATATCTGCAAAACCTGGACAACCGAGCCTCAACGCTTCAGGCTCGACCCGCTCCACCAAATGCCGGGACTAAACACCTAGTCCCGACCTCAGCAAAGAAGTTTCGTCGCTGCCCAATCAATCTGAAGGCCGACTTTTTCAACGACATCTGCCACAAGGACACCTTCATCATTAAAGCCGAGCGACGAGTTCGCTTAGGATCGCCGAAGAGATTTAAGGCGCGGCGATTAGCGCGCGGCCATCGCGAGCGATTACCTTACCGCCCTTGATCACCAATCGGCGCGGACGGCGCTCCACGACGGCCTCGGCCAAGGTTTCACCGTCGAGTAAAACGAGGTCCGCCCTGCTGCCGGGTTCCAGGCCATAGCCATCGAGGCCCATCATCCGCGCGCCGCCGTAGGTGCAGGTGTCGAGAGCCAGGGCGACCTCATCGTCGCGACGCAGGTTGTTGCGCAAGCCGACGAGCACGGCCCGTTCCAGCATGTCGGGGTTGTTGTAGGGCCCCCAAGTGTCGCGCACCCCGTCGGAGCCTGCCGCCACGACGATCCCTGCCTCCATCAGCCGCTTGACGGCAGGTGCGGGCCTCGAGGCCGGCGCCGTCGTCAAAATGTGAATCCGCGCTTGAGCCAGGGCGTCGATCAGCGCGGCGACGTAATCCTGATCGGTCATGCCGAGGCAGAACGCATGGCTGATCGTGACTTGGCCCTGGAGACCCAGAGCCTTCGTGCGCTCGATGATGAGCTCCATGGAGAACGCCCCCAGTTCGGCAGGCTCATGGAGGTGGATGTCGACCGGAACGCCATACTTTTCCGCGAGGCCGAACACGACATCGAGATGGCCCTTCGGATCGCGATCGATCCCGGCAGGATCGAGCCCCCCGACGACCTGGGCGCCGAGCTGAAGCGCCCTTTCCATCAGGTCGACGGTGCCGGGTCGGATGAGCATGCCGCTCTGCGGGAAGGCGACAAGTTCAATATCGACCATGTCCCGATAGCGCTCCCGGGTTTCGAGAACGCCCTCGATGCCGGCGACGCCTACTTCCGTGTCCACATCCACATGGGTCCGGATGTGGGTCGTGCCGAGGGAGGCGGCGAGCACGGCCTGCCGAGCGGATTGGCGGGCAGGATCGATACCGAGCACGCGCCGCTGCATCCGCTCGTTCTCGATCTTGTCGATGAGGCGCGGCCCCACCTCGTTGCGGTACCAGCCCATGCCGAGGAGGGTCTTGTCCATATGGGTATGGGCTTCGACGAGACCGGGAATCAGGATGGCCCCACCGCCATCCAGGCTTTCCTGGCTGTCCTGGACATCCTCGCCATAGCCTGAGATCCGCCCGCCGCGGATTGCAATCGACGTCGCTTCTCCACCCATCGGGCGCACATTGCGGATCACCAGATCGTTCACGAGTATCCTCCCTTTTCAGGTCCCGAACCGGGGCAATGCCATCGGAATGTATTGCCGTTCCCATTTATTTGTATACAATTACGCATACAAATTGCCAGTGAATTTCGCTTTCCTGAACCACTCGTTTTGTGGAACATAGTTCGCCCTCCTGAACCCATTGGTAAGAACCGATGAGCCCTCCCGTCAGAAAGCCCAAGCCAGCCCCCGGCAGCCGGAGCGACTTCGTTTACGCGGGGCTTCGCCGCGCGATCATCGAGCAGGCCCTGATGCCGGGAGACAAGCTCACCGAGGATGTGATCGGCGATCGGTTCGGCGTCAGCCGGACGATCGTCAGGACCGTTCTTGCGCGCCTGCATGCCGAGGGCCTCGTCGACATGCAGCCGAACAAGGGTGCGACCATCGCGCAACCGAGCCTGTCGGAAGCGCAGGACGTTTTCGAGACGCGAATGTGCCTGGAGCGTCAAGTCATTGCCAGGCTTGCAGAAAAAGTCACCGAGGAGGATATCGGGAGCCTCCAGCGGCACGTCGGATTGGAGACCAATGCCAACCTTCATGACGGCCCCGCCGCCATCCGTCTGGCAGGAGAATTCCATATTCTCCTGGCCTCCCTCTCCGGCAACAAGGTTCTCGCACGGTATGTCGACGAGGTGGTTTCCCGCAGCTCGCTGATCCTCGCGCTGTATAGCCGGCCCCACTCCTCCGACTGCTCGATAAATGAGCACCAGCAGATCATCGATGCCCTGCGAGAGGGGGACAGCCGAGCGGCCATCGACGCGATGGATCACCACCTCAAGGCAGTGGCGGACAGGGCCCTCCTGTCCTCCACCTCTGACAAGCATCGCGATATCCGGTCCATCCTGGACCGCTACGCCTCCTGACGGCCCGATTCGGCCTCCGTCGCACCAGCCTTCAGAATCGAGACTCTCTCCCGGGCGCCCGCATCGGCGCTCCGGCCGCCTATGCTTTGCCCAGTGACAATGAAATTTCGGTCAAGGGCGGAATTGACGCTCCAAATTTTGTATGCAAGTTTTTATCGTATTGTATCCAATAAAGATCCATTCCAGAGGATTGTGGAGGTCACGATGAGAGCCAAACTTGCCGCCAGCCTGACCGTTGCCGCCAGTGCCCTTGTCGGGATGTCGGCCGATGCCAAGACACTGAGGTGGGCCTCGCCTACCGACATCACGACGCTCGATCCGTATGCGCATACGGAAAGCTTCACGACGAGCATGCTGCACCATGTCTTCGACCCGCTGGTGCGTCGCAGCCGGACCCTCGAGCTGGAGCCTGCGCTGGCGGTGAGCTGGAAGACGGTGAAGCCCGATACCTGGCGCTTCGAGCTGCGCCGGGACGTGAAGTTCCATAATGGCAATCCCTTCACGGCCGACGACGTGGTCGCCTCGATCAGCCGCATTCTCGATCCCGGCGCCCGGGCCCGCGGCAATCTCGCGACCGTGGTAAAGGCGGAGAAGGTCGACGACTTCACGGTCGATATCGTCACCAACGGCCCCTACCCGCTCCTCCTCAACGACCTCGCGGGTATCTACATCCTCGACAAGGAGTGGATGGAGGCCAACGGCGCCCTGAAGCCTGGCAACATCGCAACCGGCGTTACCACCGCGGCATCGACCACCGCCATAGGGACGGGGCCCTTCAAGGTCGAGTCCTACAAGCCCGATGCCGGCACGACCTTCGTGGTCAATCCCGACTGGTGGGACAAGCCCCAGCACAACCTCACCCGCATCGAGTTCAAGCCGGTGAAGTCGGATGCCACCCGCGTTGCCGCGCTGCTGTCGGGCGAGCTGGACCTCATCGCACCGGCACCTCTCCAGGACCTCCAGCGCATCTCGTCGTCCCAGGGATTCAAGGTCATCGAGGAGCCGTCCCTGCGCCTGATCATGCTTTCGCTCAATTTCCGTCCCGAACTGAAGGCGATGCCCGGACAGAAGAACCCGCTGCTCGACGTCAAGGTGCGTCAGGCCATGTGGCATGCCATCGACCTCGACACGATCAAGAAGCGCGTGATGCGCGACAAGTCGCGCAATACCGGCACCCTCGTCGCCCCGCCCGTGCCAGGCTATGCGAAGGACAACGATGCACCGCTCGCCTATGACCAGAGCAAGGCGAAACAGCTCCTCGCGGAGGCCGGCTATCCGAACGGCTTCAAGACCAAGCTGAACTGCCCGAACGATCGCTACATCAACGACGAGCAGACCTGCGTCGCCATTGCGTCCATGTGGGCGAAAGTCGGCATCCAGGCAGAACTTCAGACCGAGTCCCGGGCGACCTACTTCCCGCGCCAGGACCGGGGTGAGTTCGACGTGTCCATGGTCGGCTGGGCTACCCTGCCGCCAATGGATGGGTTCAGCGTGCTCTCATCCCTGCTCACGGAGCAGAAGGACGGCTATGGCGGCTCAAATGCGGGCACCTACAGCAACCCCAAGATCGAGGAGCTGACCCGCAAGGCTGCCGTCGAGCTCGATGAAGCCAAGCGTCGCGACATGCTGGCCGAAGCGCTCAAGGTCGCGCGAGATACAGTCGCCTACATTCCGCTCCATCAGCAGCCCGTAGCCTGGGCTGTCCGCGACGGCGTCGAGGTTCCCCAGTTCCCGGACGAGTACGTCCGCCTGTGGTTCGCCACCGTCAAGTAAACCCGCAGCAGGAGACGAGCGGCTCGCCCGATTGCGGCGAGCCGCCGGGGAAACGCTCATGTTCAAAGTCCTCCTCTCCCGGCTGGGCCAGGCCGCCCTTGTCATGCTCGTCGTGTCGGCCGTGTCGTTCGTGATGTTCCGATATGTCGGCGACCCCGTGGCGACCATGTCGCGCGAAAACGCCTCCGTGGAGGAGAAGGCGGAACTCCGGCGCGCCCTCGGCCTCGATCAGCCTCTGGTGGTCCAATACGGCCGCTTCCTGACGCGCACCCTCAGTGGCGATCTGGGTATCAGCTACCGCAATCAGCGTCCCGTAACGGAGCTGATCGCCGAACGGCTTCCCGCAACGCTGGAGCTCGTGATCGTTGCGACGATCCTGTCGCTCGCTCTCGGTATTCCCCTCGGGGTGCTGTGCGCGCTCAAGCCGGACGGCATCGCCGCACGGCTTGTGCAGGCCCTCTCTCTCGTTGGCATCTCGACGCCGACCTTCGTGACGGGCATCGTACTCATCCTGGTCTTCTCCGTGTCGCTCGGATGGATGCCCTCCTTCGGACGTGGCCAAGTCGTCGATCTCGGCTGGTGGTCGACGGGCTTTCTCACGATCAGCGGCCTGAAATCGCTTCTCCTGCCCGGCATCACGCTCGCTCTCTACCAACTCACCCTCATCATGCGGCTGGTGAGGGCCGAGATGATCGATGTTCTATCGAGCGACTATATCCGCTTCGCCAAAGCCCGGGGATTGCCGACCCGCTATATTCATTTCCGACTCGCCTTGAGAAACGCGCTCATGCCGGTCATTACGGTCACGGGCCTCCAGATCGGCTCGCTCATCGCCTTCGCGATCGTAACCGAGACGGTCTTTCAATGGCCAGGAATGGGGCTTCTCTTCATTCAGGCCGTGAGTTTCGTCGATATTCCCGTCATGGCGGCGTATCTGCTCTTCGTCGGCCTTCTCTTCGTTCTTATCAACACCGTCGTCGACATTCTCTATGCCGTCGTCGACCCCCGCCTGCGCGCGAGGTCCGCATGAAAACGCTCGCTCCCACTCCTGGCCTGTTCATGCGGCTGGGCGCCCCACTCTCGGTGATCGTCGCTGGAACCCTGGCTGTGATCCTTGTGGCCTGCGCGCTGCTCGCTTCCTGGATCGCACCTTACGATCCGACGGACCTCACGTCGTTCGAACTCATCAACGCCGAGCTGCCGCCCGCCTTCACGGCCGATGGCGATCCACGCTTTCTCCTAGGCACGGACAATCAGGGCCGCGACCTGCTCTCGGCCATGCTCTACGGTGCGCGCGTGTCCATCGCCATCGGCGGCGGCGCGGTCCTGCTCGCAGCCACCCTAGGCGTCGCTCTGGGCCTGCTCGCCGGCTATTTCGGCGGCAGGGTCGATACCCTGATCATGCGGGTCGCCGATGTGATCCTGAGCTTTCCCACGATTTTGCTTGCACTCTTGGTGAGCGGCATCGCGCGGGCGCTCATTCCCGGAGCGGCAACGGCGGAATGGGCGCCGATCATCCTGATCTGCGCCATCGCCATCCATGAATGGGTGCAATATGCCCGAACCGTACGAGCCGCTACCATGGTCGAGACGGCCAAGGATTATGTCCGGGCGGCCAAAGTCATCGGGTTGCCGCCTCGGCGGATCATGCTACGGCATATCCTGCCGAACGTGATGAGCCCCGTCCTCGTTATTTCCACTATCAATCTGGCGGCAGCAGTGCTCACCGAGGCGACCCTGTCCTTCCTCGGGGTTGGGATGCCCCCCACCTATCCCTCTCTCGGTACGCTCATCCGGATCGGCAACGAGTTCGTCTTCTCGGGAATCTGGTGGATCGCTCTCTTCCCGGCCCTTGCCCTCGTGATCCTCGTCCTGGCCGTCAACATCGTCGGCGACTGGCTCCGCGATCGCTTCAATCCCAAGCTGAGGGTGAAACGATGAAAGCGCAATCCGCTCCCGTTCTCGCCATCGACAGCCTGCGGGTCGAATATCCCCTCGCCAATGGCAGCGTTTTCACGGCCGTCGATAACGCGTCCCTCGTTATCCGCCCCGGCGAGATCCATGCGCTGGTGGGGGAATCCGGCGCCGGCAAGACGACCATCGGCAACACTGTGATGGGGCTTCTCGAAAAGCCCGGACGCATTGCCGCTGGCAGCATCCATATCGACGGCAGGAAATTCGACGCAGCCAAGGGTTCGGCGACCGGCATCGTGCTCGGCCGCGATGTCGGGGCCGTCTTCCAGGACCCGATGACGAGCCTGAATCCGCTCTTCACGGTAGAGAGCCAGCTCACGGAAGCGATGCGCTTTCACCTCAAGCTGGACAAGGAAGCTGCGCGGTCGCGTGCGCTGGAACTCCTCGAGTCCGTGGGAATCCCCGAGCCGAAGCGACGCCTCAAGGCCTATCCTCACCAGTTGTCCGGCGGCCAGCGCCAGCGCGTCGTGATTGCCGCCGCCTTGTCCTGCAATCCGAAGCTCGTGGTCGCAGACGAGCCGACGACGGCGCTCGACGTCTCGGTGCAGGCGCAGATCCTCAAGCTCCTGCGCGACCTGGCCGACAGCCGCGGCATCGGCATCCTTCTCGTCACGCACAACATGGGCGTCGTCGCCCAGATCGCCGACCATGTCACCATCATGCATCGGGGCAAGGTGGTCGAGACCGGAACGACGGAAGAGGTTTTGCGCCGCCCCAAGGCGTCCTATGCCAGAGCGCTGATCGGCGCCGTCCCGCGCATCGACCAGCGCCTCGACCGCTTCCCGGTCCTCGGCGACGAGGGGAAGGGGCGTGCGGAGAGCGCCCGTGCGGAACTGCGCGCGAAGGCCGAACGCTCGGAGGCCATTGCCGACGAAGCTCCCATCCTCTCGGTCGAGAACCTGTGCGTCGACTATACCACCGGCGGCTGGCTTCCGGGCTCGGCAGGCCATCGCTTCCGCGCGGTTGACGATGTCTCCTTCTCTCTCAGGAGCGGCGAGGTGTTCGGGCTCGTCGGAGAATCCGGCTGCGGCAAGACCACCATCGCCAACGTGGTGTCAGGTCTCGTGCGGCCCTCGGCAGGCCGCGTGCTCTACCGTGGTCAGAGCATTGCCGGCGAAGGCGCGACCCGCCGAGTCGGGCCCCTGCGCCAGGCGATCCAGATGATCTTCCAGGATCCCTACTCCTCCCTCAACAGCCGTATGCGCATCGGCTCGATCCTGTCAGAGCCGATCCTGTTCTACCGCCTTGCCGCCTCCCGCGCCGAGGCTGAGAACGACGTCACCCGCCTCATCGAAGCCGTCGGCCTTGACGCGGATGCCTCCCAGCGCTTCCCGCACGCATTCTCAGGCGGTCAGAGGCAGCGCCTTTCGATCGCGCGCGCTCTTGGCGCACGACCCAAGCTGATCGTCTGCGACGAGCCGACTTCGTCCCTGGACGTGTCGGTGCAGGCTCAGATCCTGAACCTGCTGAAGGATTTGCGCGATGCCACCGGCCTGACCCTCCTGCTCATCAGCCACGACCTCGCCGTGGTGCGGCAGATGTGTGACCGCGTGGCAGTGATGCGACAGGGACGGCTTCTCGAGCAGGCCGATTCCGAAACTCTCTTCGACAAGCCGCAGCATCCCTACACGAAGGAACTGCTGTCGCTCGTTCCGACCCTCGACCGCATCCGCGGCGAAAACAAAGCCGCCTGACCGACCGGAGTGTACCGCATGGCCGATATCATCATCACCAACGGCATTGTCGTGACAATGGACCCGCAACGCCGGGTCATCGAAAACGGTGCCGTTGCCATCGAGAAGGACCGGATCGTCGCGGTCGGGACGACCGAGGAGGTACTGGCTGCCCACCAGGCGCCCACGATGATCGACGCCAGCCGTAAGATCGTCATGCCCGGCCTGATCGATGGGCATGCCCATGCGGGTCACGGCCTGATCAAAACCATGGGTGGAGGCGACAGCGACGCCTGGTACGAAGCCTGCCATCAGGCCTATACCGTGGCTTCGACGCCCGAATTCTGGCGTGCCGAGGCACGCCTAGCAGCGCTCGAGCGCCTGCGCTTCGGCGTGACCACGGGCGTTTCCCTGCTGGGAGGTGGCGACACGATCCTTCGTACCGACGAGCCCGTCTACGGTGATGCTCATTGTGAAGGCGTGCGGGAAGTCGGAACCCGCTCCGTCGTCGCCGTCGGGCCGACCCGCCCGCCTCATCCCCGCACCTATGCGCGCTTCATCGATGGAAAGGCCGTCGAGCGCCCCGTCACGTTCGAAGAGCAGTTCGAGACATGCCAGACTCTCATCAGAACCTGGCACGGCAAAGAGGGCGGCCGCTTGAATATCGCGCTCATTACGCCGACCCTCCGCGCCGAGCATGTAGAAGACCTTGGGCAGGCAAACCTCGATGAGGCCATTCGCCAAGCCCGTATGACCGCGGATCTCGCCCGCGAGGCCGGCCTCGTCTTCACCCAGGACGGACATACCAAAGGCAGCGTCGCCTACGCCAATGAGCTCGGTATCCTGGGGCCGAACGCCCTGTTGTCGCATTCGACCAATTTGACGGAGGACGAGATCCGGATCGTGGCCGACACGGGAACGAACATTGCTCACAACCCGAGCGCGATTGCCTCGATCCTCGGTCGCTGCCCGGTCCCCGAACTCTTGGAGGCCGGCGCCAACGTCTGCCTCGGATCCGATGCGACGGCCCCGGACCGTTCCGGCGACATGTTCCGGCACATGCAGCAATGCATGCATTACCACCGGACCTACTTCAAGGACCCGACCTGGTTGCCGCCAGGGCGCGTGCTGGAGATGTGCACCATCGATGGCGCGAAGGCGCTTGGGATGGAGAAGGATATCGGGTCTCTTGAAGTCGGCAAGAAGGCAGATGTGGTGATGTTGGACCTCAGGCGGCCTCATCTCTATCCGCTCAACATGCCTGTCTTCCGGTTGATCTATTTCGCCAACGGCAACGATGTCGATACCGTCATCGTCGACGGCCGCATCGCCATGCAGGGTCGTAAAGCCGTCCTGGTCGATGAAGACGAGATCCTCGACGAAGCTCAGCGCGAGACCGAGGCGATGCTCGACCGCACCGGGTTCCGGTCCATGCTGGAAACCCCGAAGATGTTCTGGCGCCATGTGAGGGCAACCGACCAGATAGAAGGTTGATGGGTTGAGGGCGGCAGGATCCATCCGATCCCGATGCCGCCGCTCGCCATGGCCACTGTGCCAACCGCGTGAACACGGTTGGAAGGGCATAGCATGCTGACTGTACGTGAACGGGAAACGACCGAGGTGCAGACGCTGCACGGCGGCAGGCGGGCCGGGTCCCTTCTCATTGGGTTCGTCGTGGCCTGCGTCGTGGTGGCCGCGCTCAACCTTCGCCCTGCCCTGACCTCCACCGCGACCATGGTGACGGAGATCCAGTCGAGCCTGGGCCTCGGTGGGGCGTGGATGGGCGTCCTGACCACCATGCCGGTGCTCTGCTTCGGCGCGTTTGGGCCTCTCGCGCCCTTCCTATCCGCCAGGCTGGGCCTCGAACGGACGATCGCGGCTCTTCTCTTGGGACTCGCGGTGGGGCTTGGCCTGCGCGCGATCCCGGCAAGCCTCGCCTTGTTCGCCGGTACCTTGGTGGCCGGAGCGGCCATCGGCATGGCGGGCGTTCTCCTCCCGGTGGTCATTCGCCGGCGCTTTCCCGATCGGATCGGCTCGATGACGGGTCTCTACACGATGATCCTCAGCATCGGCGGAGCCAGCGCCGCGGGGCTGACGCCCATCTTCGAGAGAGCGTGGCACTCTTGGACTCTGGCCCTGGCGAGCTGGAGCGCCCTCGCCTTTGCCGGCTGCCTCATGTGGGCCGCTCTTGCTGCCGTCGAGCCGCCCTCAGCCGGAACGGCGCGCCTGCCGCGCTTCTCTCTTCTGTTGCGCGACCGACTGGCCTGGTCGGTCACGGCCTTCATGGGACTTCAGGCGGGGCTCGCCTTCATCGTTCTCGGCTGGCTCCCGACGCTGCTGCGAGATCGAGGTCTCGATGTGCTTGACGCGGGCGTCGTCACCTCCGTGTCGATCCTGTCGCAGACCGCCACCGCGCTGCTGGTGCCCTCCCTCGCGACGCGACGGGTGTCGGCACGCCTTCTGGTCGTGCTGGTTCTCCTGGCCACCTGCACGGGATTTCTCGGCCTGCTCTATGCGCCGCTTTCCTCCCGCCTCCTGTGGGCGCTCGTCCTCGGCCTCGGTCAGGGCGGCCTGTTTGGCCTTGCGCTTCTTTTCGTCTCGCTTCGCTCCCCGAGTGCGGATGTCACGGCGATGCTGTCGGGCATGTCGCAGAGTTTCGGTTATCTCGGTGCGTCCCTTTGCCCTTTCGCGGTCGGCATGCTTCGGAACGGCGGAGACTCTCTCCTGGGACCTGCCATCATGGTGGTTCTCATTACGGTGGGCTGCACTTGGGCCGGTCTCCGGGCCGCAGCCCCCTCACATGTTCTGTCCCATCTCAAGAGAGAATGACGGAGAGGGCCATTCAGGCCTGGCCTGGTGCGGCACAGGCAGACACGTCCCGGGCGAGAATACGCCCGGCCCCCTTGGCGCCGACGATACGTCCGTCCTCGGCCACGACTCGACCGCGCAGCAACGTCATTACCGGCCACCCCGTGACCTCAAACCCTTCCCAGGGCGTGTAGTCGGCTCCATGGTGAAGGATCTCCTGGCGGATGACCTCATGGCGGTTCGGATCCCACAGCACGATATCCGCATCGAAGCCGACACGGATCGAACCCTTACGAGGATAAAGGCCGTAGATCTTCGCATGGTTGGTCGCCGTCAGTTCCACGAAGCGGTTAAGGGAAATCCGCCCCTTGGAAACGCCCTCCGAAAACAGGATCGGCAGACGTGTCTCGACACCAGGTATGCCATTTGGAACCCATCGGAAGGAGGTCCTGCCATTCGGGTGGAGCTTGCCGGACGGACTGTCATAGCGAAAAGGGCAATGATCTGACGAGAAGGTCTGGAACACGCCGCTGCGCAACCCCTCCCAGATGGCCGCCTGGCTCTCTGCATCCCGTGGCGGAGGCGAGCAGACGTATTTCGCGCCGCTCATGTCCATGTCGGGACCTTGCAGATCCTCGGCTGTGAGCGTGATGTATTGAGGACATGTCTCGGCATAGACTTTGAGACCGCGGGACTGCGCCCAGCGGATCTGCTCCATGGCCTCGCGTCCAGACACATGCACGATCATGATCGGCACGTCGACAAGCTCCGCATGGCTGATCGCGCGATGGGTTGCTTCACGCTCCACGATTTCGGGTCGGGAGACCGCATGGTAATAGGGCGCAGTCCGGCCCGCCCGTTCAAGGCGTTCGGTCATGTAGCGGATGGCATCGTACCCTTCGGCATGAACCATCACGAGGGCACGCTCCCGGCGGGCAACCTCGAACACGTCGAGGAGCTCGTGGTCCTTCAGTACGAGATCGTCATAGGTCATGAAAACCTTAAACGACGTGTAGCCATCCTTGAGCAGGGCGGGGAGTTCCTGCCCAAGGACCTCCGGCGTCGGATCGGATACGATCAGGTGGAAGGCCGTATCGACATAGCACTCGTTCTCGGCCTTCCGCCGATACGCCTCGACACAGGCACGCAGGGACGTGCCCCGCTGCTGGAGAGCGAAGGGAAGAACCGTCGTGTTGCCGCCGGCCGCGGCCGAAGCCGTGGCAGAGGCGAAGTCATCCGCCATCACCACGCCGTGCCCTGAGGGTTGAGCGATGTGAACATGGCTGTCGATGCCTCCGGGCAGCACGAGAAGCCCGGAGGCATCGATCTCCCGCGAGGCGCGAAGGTTCTCACCGAGTGCGACGATGCGTTCACCCTTGATACCCACGTCGCAACGGACCGTGTCGGATGCGGTGACGACAGTGCCGCCCTTGATCGCCAGATCAAGCTCCATCGAGGTCCTCCTCAGGCAAGCGAGCGGTCGAGGCTTCCGATCAATCGGTCGACCTCCTCGGGTGTATTGTAGTGCACCATGGAGACGCGGACCACGCCATTCCCATCGACAAGGTTCAAGTGCTCGATCAGGCGGCGGGAGTGAAAGTCCCCGAAGCGGATGCCGATTCTGTCGGCTTCGGTGGAACGCACGATCTCGGCTGAGTCGCGCCCGTCCACCTTGAAGGCAATGGTCGGCACGCGGCGATCCTTGGCGCTGTCGCGGCGCCCAACGATGCGCACGTCGTTGCGGTCCCTCAGATAGGCGAGCAGCTTTTCTGACAAAAGGGTCTCGTGCGCGGCGATCTTGTCGAAGGCGCGGTCGATGGCGGCCCGGTCGCCTGTGCCGCCGCCAAGGGTGTCGAGATAGTCCACGATGCCGGCCGAACCCCAAGCAAGCTCGTAGTTGGTATTGCCGGGCTCAAGCTTCATCGGCACCTTCTCGCGACCGTAGAAGTAGTGGTAGAGTCCGTCGAGCTCGAGAAGCTTGTCGTACTTGCCGTACATCACGGCGAAGTGGGGACCGTAGGTCTTGTAGAAGCTGAAGATATAGTAATCGACATCGAGGTCGCTCACGTTCACGGCCCGGTGGGGTGCATAGGCAACGGCATCGACGACGATCTCTGCGCCACGCTCATGCACACGGCGCGCAATCTCCTTGACCGGGTTGATGGTCCCCAGAATGTTCGAGGCATGGGTCACTGCCACGAGCCGGGTCCGTTCATTCATCAGGCGGTCGAGCTCATCCAGGTCGATCTCGTAGCTGTCACGCTCGATCGACCACTCCTTGATGACGATGCCGCGCTTCTCCAGAGCGCGCCATGGACCGATATTCGACTCATGGTCGAAATTCGTGACCACGATCTCGTCACCCGGCTTGAGGCGACCTTCCATGGCTCGTGCCAGGAACTGGGCCAGGACGGTGGTCGAGGGTCCCAGCACGATTTCTTCCGGTCGCGCCGCACCGAGCAGACGTGCAACCTTGGCGCGGGCCTCCATGAGCCGGCTCGTGGCCCGTTGAGAGTGTTCGTAGCCAGCGCCAGTCTGCACGCTCGTGGTCAGAAGGTACTCCGAGATGCGTTCGGCAACATTGCGCAGGACCAGGGAACCGCCCGCATTATCGAAATAGGCGAAGCCGTCCGCCAGGGCGGGAAACTGCGAGCGGACGAAGGCGAGATCAAGAGACATGAATGCACCTATTCTGCGGACGGTTGAACCAAGCCGACGACAAGCGGCTCGTGGAGGTGATGGAAAACGCAGTCTTCCGAGGAGCCGCTTTCCCACATGAGCATGAGAAAGTCGCCATCTGGACCGATCGCCGCGATTGGGGCGTGCCAGAGGTTGCGGGCATAGTTGACGCCCTCGCTCCGGCAGCCCAGGAACGCTTCGGCACGCGCGAGATCGGGCAGCCCGGCTCCATCCTCGGGAGCGACGACGATCAGGAAACGCTCGGCCGAGAGAGCCACGAATGTCTGAGAAGACAGAGGATGCCGTTCGAAGGTCGCAAGCCGCATCGGCAGCGGCCCACCGCTGGCTCGGTAGACGGCGAGCACAGGCTCTCCATCGGGCGATGCGCAGTCGAAGCGCGTGTCTGTATCGAAGCGCAGTGCCCGCCCGTTATTGACCAGACGGCTGCGTTCCGGGTCGAAGGACAGCACCTCGCCGTATGGGCTGAAGGCTGATGGCGTCAGGCGTTTTGGAAACAAGGTCTGCACGGACGGTAAGCCTAATGGGACAGGACGGCTTGAAGAAAGCTTCCGAGGCGCGGGTCGCGTGGCGAATTGAAGATCTTGTCAGGAGGCCCTTCCTCAATGATTCGTCCTCCATCCATGAACACCACCCGGTTGGCGACCTTGCGGGCAAATCCCATCTCGTGCGTCACGACGACCATGGTGACCCCGGTCTTGGCAAGTTGTTGCATCACATCCAGGACCTCGCCTACCATCTCAGGATCCAGCGCGGAGGTCGGCTCGTCGAAGAGCAGGACCTTCGGCTCCATGGCCAGAGCCCTGGCGATCCCGACGCGCTGCTGCTGCCCGCCGGAGAGTTGGGCCGGATATTTCCCCACGTGATCCTCGAGCCCGACACGGGCCAGCAGACGCTGGGCGCGGGCCTCTGCCGCCTCCCATGACAGGCCGCGCACGCGGACGGGTCCGAGCGCGACATTGCGGAGAACCGTCATGTGCGGAAAAAGGTTGAAGCTCTGGAACACCATTCCCACCTCAGTGAGCACAGCGTTCTTGTGGCCGCGGCCGACCTCCGCTCCGTCGACGACGATCTCACCGTCGTTGTGCTCCTCAAGCTGGTTGATGCAGCGGATCAGGGTAGACTTGCCCGAGCCGGACGGACCGATAACGACGACGATCTCTCCTTCCTTCACCTGGAGGTCGACGCCATGCAGCGCCGTGAAAAGGCCGAACGACTTCACGACGTTCCTCATTTCGATAATCGGGCGCGTCATCGTCCCCTCACCGCAAGTCGTTTCTCGAAAACCCCGACGAGGCGCACCAGCGGCATCAAGATCAGGATGTAGATGACGGCCGCGCTGATGAGGGGCGTCGGGTTCGCCGCCAGCGCCTGCGCCTGCGTTGCTTGCTTGAGCAGGTCCGGCATCGCCACCACGGATGCGAGCGCCGTGTCCTTCATCACGTTGATGGAATTGGACGTAATCGGGGGGATCACGATCCGAAGCGCCTGCGGAAGCACTACGTCGCTCATTCGCCGCCAGGGGCTGAGGCCCAAGGCGCGGGCGGCTTCGAACTGGCCCTTCGGCACGGCCTCGATGCCGGCCCGAAAGATCTCAGCGGAATAAGCGGCTGACACGAGGCTCAGGGCAGAAGCGGCTGCCCCAAAGGGAGAAAGCCGCAGCCCGACGAAAGGCAGTGCATAGTAGATGACGACGAGCAGGACCAAAATCGGGATGGACCGGAAGACGTCGATGTAAGCAACGGCGATCTGCCTGATGGGCGAGTTGGCATAGAGCCGGAGCAGCGCGAGGACCAGGCCGCCAATGAAGCCTAGCACAATCGCTGTCACTCCCAGGGTCAGCGTGGTGGTCAGGCCCGAGAGCAGGAGCGGAAGGGTTTGAACGAAAACCTTCCAGTTCAGGAAGGTGTCGAAGATGGACATGGCGGGCAGCACCTCAGTATTCGTGGTCATGCCGAACGCCCGGCACGAATGCCGGACGCTCGGGGAGAGTTGCTGTCAGAGTTTAGGCATCTCCATAACCTTGACGGTTGCCGAGTTCGGCTCGGCCTTGGTGCCGAACCACTGCTCGTGGATCTTCGCCAGGGTCCCGTCCTGCTTCATCTTCGTGATCTCGGCGTTGACCTTTTCCGCCAGCGGGCTGTTCTTCGCGAACATCATCGAGTACTGCTCGCCGGTCGGGATCCGCTCCACCACCTGATAGATCGGCTTGTCCTTGATGTAGTACTGGACAGCCGGGATGTCGCTAACATAGCCGTCGATGCGGCCCGCTGCGAGGTCGAGCATTGCAGGAGCCAAGCCCTCGTAGCGGCGGATGTCAGCGAATTTGTACTTCTGCTGGTTCTGCGTCGACCACATGTCACCGGTCGAACCCGTATCGGCAGCAGCCACCTTGCTCGCCATGCCTTCCAGATTCTTGATGCCCGAGTTGGCTCGCACTGCCAGCGACTGGTCGCTGTCGTAATATGGCTGGGCGAAGGATACCGACTCGAGACGCTTCTTAGTGATGGTGATCGAGGATACGGCGGC
This sequence comes from Pseudomonadota bacterium, assembly GCA_023386155.1. GTDB lineage: Bacteria > Pseudomonadota > Alphaproteobacteria > Rhizobiales > Beijerinckiaceae > Microvirga. The sequence goes on along the minus strand of JAEWKH010000007.1, from coordinate 7,187 downwards.
ATCGACCTGGCCCGACTGTACCGCAGCGAACAATCCGTTGAACGGAATGTTGACGAAGGACACGTTCATGTTCAGGCGCTTGCCGACTTCCTTGGCGAGGTCGACCTCGAATCCGACGATCTCGCCCTTCTCGTTCTGGAACTCCCACGGAACGTTTCCGACGTTCGCTCCGACCTTCATGTCGGCAGCCGAGGCCATCGTCCCTACCGACATGGCCAGCGCGGCGGTTAAGGTTGCGGCGAATGTGCCGCACCGGGTGAATCTTGCTGACATCTAGTCCTCCATCTTGCGCGTCAGCCCCATGGCCGACGATCAACTCTCTGCTGCCATCTGGTAGCCGGCGCTCTGGATACTTGTGCACACCGGTCATATTGGCCAAACTGGTCTTACCAATCTGACCAGTTGATCGTGCAGCCATCTTGACGCATGGTCAAGGCCAATCACGAACTCGCGGTGATTAAATGAGACCCAGAGGTGACCAAAAAAGAGGCCAACGGGCACGCCCGACGCGCCATAAGCTTTCGATGCGAGAACGAGATGGGGACCGCAGATGACGAGTGATGCAGTGAGCCTGTCGGAATTGGAGTTCGCCGACCGTACTCCCGTACCACGCGGCATCGTCGAACATATCCAGCGTCTGATCCTCAAGGGCGGCCTTAAAGCTGGCCAGCGCCTTCCTTCTCAGCGGGAGCTGGCGGAACAGCTCGGCGTCAGCCGCCCATCGGTCCGGGAGGCCCTGACAGTGCTCGAGACCATGGGTCTTGTGACGGTCCGGGCGGGTAGCGGAGTGTTCATCGCAAAGGCCGATGCTCGCCGGCCGCTGTGGCGCTACTCGGATCGCTGCACGCCGGCTGATGTTTACGAGGCTCGCCTAGGGCTGGAGGGGTACGCTGCGAGGCTCGCAGCCGCTCGCATCGACAAACCCGCCGAAGAGCGCCTGAGACGGTGCACCGACGCCATGAGAAACGCATTCGAGTCGGGCGACGTGATCAGCCTCGCCGTCAACGACACCGAATTCCACGACATGATCTTTGAGCTTTCCGGAAACCCGGTTCTCGCCGCCATGTACCGGCCGGTCCGTGAATTGCTCGTCGAAAGTCAGCGGCTTCCCATGGCGCAACTCGATCGCCTGAGTGAGACCGTGCGTGAGCACGAAGCCATTCTGGAGGGTATCGCCAGCCAGGATCCCGCTAAGGCCGAAGCAGCCATGCAAAGCCATATCCGCTCGGCCGCGGGCCGTTACGGTATCTCTCTCTGAGACGTACGCCGCTGAGGCCGGAGATGACTTAGCAAAAAGCCGACAGGCGGGATCAGATACCCAACCAATGCCGCAAGTCCATGAGCATGCCCCCGAAGGTCCCCTTCGGGTCAAGCTTTCACATTCCAGCCGCCCATCGAGCATCGGCGGTTGAGTGCCGACGCGGCCCAACCGGATCGGGTTCAGGCTTGCGAAGACGCTCGCGTGAGCTTTACGGCTGTCCCGCAATTCGCGAAACGGGAACCGTACGACAGCGATAGACGCAACCGGGGAAAGCTGTCAGGACCTCATCCAGTGGCAGTATCAGTCCGCTGCCCCTCCCGGAAAGGAAAGACTTTTCCGCGATGTAGCAGTAGCTGAGGCCGGGCGTCTTAGGCTCCGCCATGCAGTGTTCAAGGGTAACGCCGCTGCCGTTGGTACGATGGTCCAGCATCCGGCCCTGAAAGACGGTAAACTGGCCATCGATAATGGTGTGGACGTCGACCTCGACGATATCTGTACTTGCCTCGAAACCGGCTTGCATGGAGGGCTGTCGAGAGAGGCCAAACCGAGACCGTGGAGCGACGACCTGACGAACTGATCATGCCGGCCGGCCCGAGAGTCCGAAAATCTGTCGCACATTCATCCCTTGCTGCTCCGCGCTTCCATCAGGACCTTAATGCTGTCGAGCGAGTTCGCCACCGCAATGGCCTGATCCCATTCATCGAGACGGTACCGGTGAGTGACGATGCCTTTCGAGGTGACCAACCCGCGAGAAAGCAGGTTGATGGCGATGGGATAGCAGTAGGGTCCAAGATGGGCTCCCCGGATATCGAGCTCCTTGCGATCGCCGATGATCGACCAGTCGACCGTCGCGGGTGCGCCGAAAACGGAGAACTCGACGAAGCGGCCGAGCTTGCGGATGAGATTGAGGCCCTGCTCGACCCCGCTTGGCGAGCCGGTTGCCTCGATGTAGACATCACAGCCATAGCCGTCAGTCAGAGAATGGACAATCGCCAGGGCGTCCTGCTTGCGCGGGTTGATGATCACGTCAGCACCGAACGACTTCGCGAGTTCAAGCCGCTCATCGGCCAAGTCGATGACGATGAGCTGTTTTGGTGTCTTGAGCTTCGCCACCTGAACCATCATGAGTCCGATGGGGCCTGATCCCGCGATGACCACGACATCGTCGAGTTGAATATCGCCCCGATTGACCGTGTGGATCGCACACGACAACGGTTCGATGATCGCCGCGTCGTCGGCCGATATTCCATCGTCGATCTTGTGAACGCGGGCGGTCCGCGGGATGCGCATGTATTCGGCCATCCCTCCGTCGGCGACGACCCGCTGGAATCCGAAAATATTGTGGACTTCACACATCCAGTACTTCCCGGACCGGCAGAAGCGGCATTGATCGCACGGCACGATCTGCTCCGCGATGACCCGATCGCCCATTCCGACCCCGAAATGCTCCGCCGCCCCCGGCCCCAGCTCATCCACATGCCCGTAGAATTCGTGCCCGGGAATGACCGGCGGCTTCACATAGGGATTGTTCCCGCCCCAGAACATCTTGGCGCCGGACCAGCATTTGCAGTCGCTGGCGCAGATCCCGCAGGAGGCGATGCGCAGAACCATCTCACGCTCTCCCGGTACGGGACGCTCTACCTGTTCGACGCGGTAATCCTCCGGGCCGTGACAGACGATCGCGGTCATTCTCCTGTTGGAGCGTTGAGCAATTTCTTCCTCGCTTGTCATGAATGCATCTCCCATTCCTGTCCTTCCTGTCGAAATCGAAGCACAATGAGGCTGGATCGTTTGTGCGCCACTGGCGCCTCTCTCACGATACGGACGCAGCAAAGGACGATTTCAGGTCTGAATAAAGCCGGCGGAACAGCGCGCGCCGCGGAGCAAGGGCCTCCGTCAGTTCCGTCTCCGGATCGATCACGAACGAGACCGGCGGCGGGGGGCAGGCTTCATCCAGACTGGCTCCGGAGACTGCAATCCTCGCAAGGCGCGCGGCTCCGAGAGCTGGACCGACCTCACCGCCGTGATGATAGGTGAGCGGCCGCTGGAGCGCGGCCGCCAGGATTCTCCCCCACAGCTTCGAGCGCGCGCCGCCGCCGATGACGGAGAGGCCGCCGATCTTGCCGCCGCTGGCCTCCAGGACATCGAGTCCGTCGGCCAGCGCGAAGGCCACACCTTCGAGAGCAGCGCGGCCCAGATCGGCCCGCGTCGTCGCACCATCGAGTCCGAAGATCACGCCGGAAGCAGCGGGATCGTTGTGAGGCGTCCTCTCGCCACTGAGATACGGCAGAAAGACGAGACGGCTCTTCGTCGCCGCCGCAATACCTGCGGCCTCCGTCTCCGCCAGAAGAGACGCTTCGTCGGTCGCGCCGGACAGGCGGGCGGCGAATGACAACGTGGCGGCCGCCGACAGGATCACGGCCATCCGGTGCCACCTGTCCGGAAGGCAGTGGCAGAAGGCATGGACCGCCCGCTCCGGATCCATCTTCACGGTCCTGTCGGCGACGAAGATTACGCCCGATGTACCGAGGGAGACGAAGGCCATGTCGGGATGCACGACACCGATTCCGACGGCTCCGGCGGCATTGTCGCCTCCTCCTCCGGCAATGGCAATGCCGGGCCGCATCCCGAGCAATGCAGCGGCTTCTGACGAGAGCCGCCCCGCAACCTCGGTTCCCTCCACGAGGCGTGGCATGTGCCGCTCATCGAGGCCGGTTGCCGCGAGCATGGCGGGCGACCATCGCCGCCGGTCCACATCGAGCCAAAGAGTACCGGCCGCATCCGACATCTCGCTGACGGCCTCACCCGTGAGCTTCAGGCGCAGCCAGTCCTTCGGCAGCAGAACCCGCGCGGTCTGCCTGAAGATATCCGGCTCGTGCTTGGCCACCCAGACGAGCTTCGGCGCGGTGAAACCGGGCATTGCCAGATTACCGGTGATCGCGCGGCTCTCCGGTTCACGCCGCTCCAGCTCTCTGCACTCCGCGCCGGCTCGACCGTCGTTCCACAGGATCGCGGGCCGGAGCACGTGCCCGCTCTTGTCGAGCAGAACCGCTCCATGCATCTGCCCAGACAGCCCAATCCCCGACACTCCGTCGAGGGAATGGCGCTCCCTCAGGGCGGACACGGCAGTCAGAGTGGCATCCCACCAAGCCTGCGGGTCCTGCTCGGACCAGAGGGGCCGTGGACGCGACAGCGTCAGCGGGGCCGCTGCCTCGGCGACGAGCGCGCCGCCTTCATCGAGAAGGATGACCTTGACGCTGGAGGTGCCTAAATCGATTCCCATATACATCGGTGGTCATCCCTATGCGGTCGCTCGCGGGGTCCTCAGTCAGGCGAGAGTGCCGCTCAGGTAGCGCTGCAGCGTGGCGCGCGTGCCCTCACGCCAGAGGCTGTTGAGCGCGGTTTCAAACGATGAGCGAAACCGGGGTGCGTCCGCGAGATCGCCAAAGATGTCGCGCAACGCCAGGAAAGCTGCCGGATCGTCCTTCGCCGCAAGCGCTGCAGGCATCAGACGCTCGGCATTGGGATCGTTCAACGCGAAAACGTCCCCGCCATCCGTCGTGGCCGCGCAATAGCGACACCAGAGGGCGGATTCCAGGGCCAGTCCCGGCACTTCCGCGCCGGCCGCCAGTCTGTCGCGCGTCGAGGGCAGGATGAACTTGGGCTGGCGGTTTGAGCCGTCCTGCGCCAGGCGCGGTATCGTATCGCCCACATCCGGATTGGCGAAACGGTTCGCAATGAGCCGGTAGTAATCGGCTAGGTTGACGCCGGGTACCGGGGGCACATGCGGGATGATCTCCTCCGTCTCCAGCTTGTCGAGAAAGCCGCGCACCAGCGGGACGGCCATCGCCTCGTGTACGAAGTGAACGCCGAGAAGCGCGGCCGGATAGGCGATGGCCGCATGGCCGCCGTTGAGGATGCGCAGCTTCATCAGTTCGAAGGCCGCCACGTGCGGCGTGAAGGTGACGCCGACTTCCTCGAACGCGGGCCGTCCGTTCGGAAACTGGTCTTCGAGCACCCATTGCCGGAAAGGCTCGCAGAAAACCGGCCAGTTGTCCGCGATGCCGAACCGCTCTTCCAGGATGGCCCGCTCCCGGTCGGTGGTGGCGGGAGTAATGCGGTCCACCATGCTGTTGGGGAACGCCACGGCCTCGCGCACGAAGGCGGCAAGCGCGGGATCGACGAGGTCCGCAAGACCCGCAATCGCCTCCATGGTCACGCGGCCATTATGGGGAATGTTGTCGCACGACATGATCGTGAAGGGCGCGAGCGCCCGGTCACGGCGGCGCTTCAACGCGGCCAGCAGAACGCCAAACACGCCTCTGGGCTTGTCCAGGTGAGCGGCGTCGTAACGGATTTCCGGATGATCCGGATTGAAGGCGCCGGTCGCGGGATCGATGCAATAGCCGCCTTCGGTGACCGTCAGCGACACGATCCTGATCGCCGGATCGTCGAGGCGGTCGACAATGGCCTGGCCATTCTCGCTCACGGGCACGAAATCGATCATGGAACCGGAGATACGAGCGCGATTGGCTCCAGGCTCAAGTTCCACCACTGTGGTGAGCCAGTCCTGCCGTTCGAGCGCCCGCCGCATGGCGGCATCGCTCTGCCGCACGCCAGCGCCCACGATGGCCCAGTCGTGATCCTTCCCGGCATTGAACAGGTCGTCCAGATAGACCGCCTGATGAGCGCGGTGGAAGTTTCCGACACCGATGTGAAGGATTCCGGCCCGCAGCCGCCCACGATCGTAGCGTGGCCGAGCAACGGCCCCGGGAATAGAGGCGAGATTTGCTAGCGAGAGGGAGTGTTCCATGGGACCTGAACCTGTCGAGGATCTCTGCCGACCGTCCTTGGGACTAATTGATCATGAAGCCGCCGTCGACCGGCATCGCCAAGCCGTTCAGCATCGCGGCCCGGTCGCTCAGGAGGTAGAGGATCACCTCCGCGACGTCTTCAGGATCGGCAAAACGCCCGAGAGGAATGCGTGAGAGCATCCGGGCGGACTTGTCGGGGTCGCTCCAGGCCTTCGTCGCCATCGGCGTGAGGGTGACCGTCGGGTTGATGGCATTCACTCGGATCCGATGGCGCCCCAACTCATTGGCCATCACACGCGTCAGGGCATCGAGCGCTCCCTTCGAAGCGCAATAGGCCGCATGATCGGCAAACCCAATGAAGGATGAGACCGACGAGACATTGACGATCGCCCCCGGCAGGCCGCGGCTCACCCGGTCCCGTGCATATTCCTGAGCGACGATCATGGGGGCGCGGGTGTTGACCGCATAGATCCAGTCGAACGTTTCCGCGGTCACGTCGAGGAAGGCATCGAGGGCGGTCGTTCCCGCACAATTCACCAGGTAGTCGACCGGCACCGCGGCATGCGCGGCTTCCCGCGTTGCGGCCGCATCGGCGAGATCGACGACGATGGAACGGCAGCCGATTTCATTCTCGAGACTGTCGAGATCCTCCCTCGTGCGGGTCATCGCCACGACCTGCGCGCCACGCTCGGCAAGGAGTTTCGCCGTCGAGCGGCCAATTCCCTTGCCCGCCCCTGTTACAAGAACACTCTTGCCCTGGAAATCCATTGATCGTTCCTCACCAGCACATTCAACCGGCATCCGCAGACAGGATGGTGCCCATCGTCAGGCACGCCAACCCCTTCATATGCGCCGGATCCGGACCTCTCGGGAAGGATCCCGGCTTCACCATCACGGCGCCTCAGACCAATCTCTGCCCGGAGGCTTCGTCGAACAGGTGGACTCTTTCCGGATCCAATCGGACGTTCAGACGCGCACCCGGCCGGGCGTTGACGCGCTCGCGGAACACGCCGACCACATCGGCGCCGCCGAACTTGGCGAAGACCTGCGTCTCCGATCCGGTCGGCTCGACCACCGCGACCTCCGCCGGCAGGCCGTTGGTCTCGTCGAGG